>JAYTNC010000401.1:0-7668 GCA_043748515.1 Gemmatimonadota bacterium
ACCAGCCCGAGTTCGTTCATCGCGTAGAGCACGCGCCGGTGCACCGGCTTGAGCCCGTCGCGCACGTCCGGCAGCGCGCGGCTCACGATGACGCTCATCGAGTAGTTGATGAACGATTCCCGCACCTCGTCCTGGATGAGGCGGGGGAGGATCCGTTCCCGGTTGTTCGGTGCGGTCATGTTCAGGGCTGGAACGAGGGGGGCAGGGGCATCTCGCGCGACTCCCAAAATTAGCCGCGGGGCGGCGTGTTTTCAATCGAATTCCTGCCGCGAAAATGGCTTTTCCTGCGACGGCGTTCACCACAGAGGCAGGAAGACCCAGCCTTACCGCGGACTCGGCGCCGCGGGCCCTTCGAAGTCGTCATTCATGTTCTCCCGCTCGATCGCCTCCCGCTCCTCCCGCCACCGCTGGTACCACGCACGCGTCACCTCACCGGCCAGCTCACGGTTGCCAAGCCCGAACGAGAGCGACAACGCCAGCGCCACCGCCCCGAAGATGATCGCGAACGCCGTCGTCACGATATCGGTCGCCACGCCGAGCTCCTGCAGCGACATGAACACCGCGAGCAGGACCACCCCGCCCTTCCCCGCGCGCGCCAGCATCGTCCCGCCCTCGAGCCGCGGCGTGCTCGCGATGATCAGCGCCGAGACGAAATCGCCGAGCACGATGCCGAGGATCACGATCACCACCGCCGCGATCACGCTCGGCACATAGCTCACGAGCTCCGAGAAGACCTGCCCGAGGTAGTCGATCCCGATCGCATCCGCCGCGACGAGCATCGCCGTGAAGAGCACGAACCAGAACACCAGGTTCGCGACCACGCGCGTGGGGTTCACCGGCGCCCCAGTGCTGTCGCGCGCGGGGATGCCGCCGCGCTTGAGCACGTCGTTGAGGTGCACGCGCCGCAGCACACTCCCCACGCCGCGCTGCGCGAGCTTCGCCAGGAAGAAGCCCACCGCGAGCACCGCGCTCGCCGCGAACATCGAGGGAACGAACTGCCAGATGCGCTGGAGGCTCTCGAGGAGCCGTTCGATGAACGTCACGTCCGTATCCGCCGGAGGAGGAGAACGACTAAAAGGTAAGGCGCACCAGCGAGTGCCGCCCAGGCTGACGCGCCGCCGCCGCGAGGAGCGAGGTCGGCGAGATCTTCAGCCGGTCGAGGAACGCCAGCCGCCCCGCGTCGCGCGCCGGCTGCATGTACCGCTCCGCCATCGCCACGCCGCCGATCGCGCCGGCGGTCGCGAATCCGAGCGTCGTCGACGCGCCGCGGTCGGCCTCGCCGCTGATCAATATGCCGATGCCCATGCCCATGAGCGCGCCGGCCGTGCCGCCGAGCGCGAGCAGGTTGCCGTCGCCACGCGAATGATCGAAGCGCGCGACCAGCAGCCGTTCGGCCGCGATCGTGCCGAGCCAGCCGCCGCCCAGGAGCGTGAGCGCGGTCGTCTGGCTGTTCGGCGATGAGCTCGCGATCACCGCGCCGCCCGCGAGCGCGCCGATCGACGCGCCGAGCCAGAGCGTCTGCACGTCGCCCACGGTCACGTTGTGCGGCGCGCGGCCGGCGTACCAGCGGCCCGCGAAGTAACCGCCGATCCCCGCCGCCGTCCACGCGACCGCGGAGGTCATCCTGTCGACGCCCGTCGTGTCGAACGGATCGTCATCCCCCGCCGCGGTGATCGCGAACGCAGTGAGGAAGGCGATGTCGTGTCCGAAGACCGTCGCCGCCGCTTCGCCCGCGGTGAGTCCGCCGCCGACGATCAGGCCCGCGGTCGTGCCGGCGAGTCCACCGACGAGCGTCGCCGCGCCCATCGGCTTCGCGTCGGCGCCGGACATCGACGAGAGCATGAGCCCGCTGCCCGCGACACGCCACGCCATCGCCGACGACAGGATGTGCCGCGCCTCGGTGATGTTCACCCGCCGCGTCACCTCGGCGGCGGCGAAGAAGGTGCCGCCCGCCATCACGAGGTAGCCCGCGGTGCCGGTGATGCCGTCGTCGCCCACCATCACCGCGAACGCGGGCGCGTAGACCGTGAAGCCGAGGACCGTCTGGTCGCGGACGAAGCGGTTGCGCAGCTCGCGGCTCGTGTGGCTGCGCGTGCTGACGGTGTCCCGCGCGGCGGCGGCGGAGTCGGATGAGAGATCGAGACGCCGGGGCGGTTCCTGCTGGGCGCCGGAGACGGTCGCGCACAGCAGCAGCGCGACGAGCGCGTGACTGAGGGATCGCATCGGGGGTAATGTAGCGAGGGCCACAGCGGTGCGGGACGCGCTCAGCGCGCCCCGCCGAGCCCCGTCATCACCACCGACAGGATCTCGATCCCTTCCCAGAGGTCGCCGAGCCGCAGGTGCTCGTTCGCCGCATGCTGGTTGTTGTCGTAGTTCACGAGCGGCAGCGTGAGGATCGGCGCACCCATCACCTCGGCGAAGACGCTCAGCGGCAGGCTCCCGCCCAGGAGCGGAACGCGCGCCACCGGCCCACCGGTCGCACGCGTCACGAGTCCATACAGCTCGCGCGCGAGCGGGTGCGTGATCGGCGTCTGCTGCGCCGCGTAGCCGCCGCCCCAGTCGAGCGCGATGATCCGCGCGTTCGCCCGCCGAGTGGCGCTGTCGGGCGCGCTGTGCACCACGAGATAGCCGCGCGCGCGCAGGTGCGACTCCACCAGCTTCCGCACGCCCTCCGGCGTCTGGTCCGGCACGAGACGGAAGTCGATCGACGCGCTCGCGGTCGCCATCACCGCATTGGTGCCCGTGCCGCCGGCGAGCGCCGTGATGTTCATCGCCGGACGCAGGATCGCGATGCCGAGCGGATCGTCGGTCTCGGTGCGACCCAGCTTGAGCTCGGCCCGCAGTGATGCGTCGGGCGACGGTGACGAGTGGACCGCCTCGCGGTCGGCGTCACTGATCGCGCGCACCGACGACGCGAAGCCCTGGATGGTGATCGTCCCGTCGTCGGCGCGCATCGAGGCGAGCACGTGCGTGAGTTCGGCGGCGGGATTGGGCGCCCAATTGCCGTAGTGCCCGCTGTGCAACGGCCGCGACGGACCGAAGGTCGTCATGCGCACGCCCATCACGCCGCGCACGCCGTGCACGAGCTGCGGGATCCCCGTCTGATGACGCGGACCGTCGGCGAAGATCCAGAGATCGGCGCGCAACAGTTCACGGTGCGCGGTGAGCATCTCCTTCAGATGATCCGACCCCGCCTCCTCCTCACCCTCGAAGAAGAACTTGAGATTCACCCCGGGCCGCCGCCCGTTGGCCGCGAGCGCGTCGAGCGCCGCGAGCATCATGATGATCGGGCCGCGGTCGTCGCTCGCGCTGCGCGCATACAATCGCCAGTCGTCCGCACCAGCGCCGAGGCGCACGGCTTCGTCGACCGTGCGGACCTTGCCGCCGCGCTCCACATGTCCGTCGCGCAACTCGGGGACCCACGGTCCCGCCGTGGTCCAGTCGCGCGGCTGCACCGGCTGGCCGTCGTAGTGCGCGTAGAGCATCACCGTGCGCGTCGCACCCGGCGTGAGCAGCTCGCCGTAGACCGCCGGCGGGCTCCCCGGCGACTCGAGCCGCCGCGCGCGCACACCGCGCTTGCCGAGCATCGCGACGAGCGCGTCGGCTGTGCGACGGATCTGCACCGAGTCGCTCGCGACGTTCGGCATCGCGAGGAACTCGCGGAACTCGGTGAGCACCTGCTGCGCATGCGCGCGGTGCCAGGTGCGCACTTGCAGCGCGAGCGGGTCGGGCGCCTGGGCGCGGAGCGGCAGCGCAGGGGCGGCGGCGATGGCGACAGCGAAGGCGATGGCGGCGGAGAAGAGACGAGGGAGTGAGCGCATGCCGGAGCATCGCTCCGTCGGGCGCGCGGCGCTAGTTCCGCGTCCCGCGCTTCTGGTCGAAGATCACGCTCCGATGGCACTGCGGGCAGAGCAACCACTCGCGCTGTCGCGCGTACCCGAGTCCGAAACTCCCGCCGCCGATCGAGCGTTCGCGCATCCGCACCGCGCACCGTGGACACTCGGCGTGCCCGTCGCGGCCATATGCCTCGCGCACGGCCTTCTCCTCCTCGGAGGCGAACTGCGCCCGCTCAGTCATGCGCGATCCGCACGACGATCTTCCCGAACTGCGTCCCGCTCTCCATCCGCTCGAAGGCCGCGCGCCCGTCGGCGAGGTCGTGCACCGAGTCGATCGGCGTCAGGAGCCGCCCGGCCGCGAGTTCGGCGACAATCGCATCGAGCTCGGCGTCGCTGCCCATCGTCGAGCCGAGGATGCTCCACTGATGCCAGAAGAGCCGGCGCACGTCCATGGTGAGCGCCGGCCCCGAGGTTCCGCCGCAGGTCACGAGCCGGCCTGCGCGCGCGAGCGAGCCGAGCGAGCGATCCCAGGTCTTCTCGCCGATCGAGTCGACCACCACGTCGACGCCGCGCCGCCTGGTGCGCGCGCGGATCTCCTTCGCGACGTCCACCTTCGAATGGTCGAGCAGTTCATCTGCGCCGAGCGCGCGGGCACGCTCGAGCTTCTCGGCGCTCGACGACGTGACGAACACGCGCGCGCCGCGCGCCTTGCAGATCTGCAACGCCGCGAGCGCCACGCCGCCGCCGATGCCCCAGATCAACACGTCCTCACCTGCGCGCACCTGCGCACGCGAGACGCACATCCGCCAAGCCGTGAGCGTCGCGAGCGTGAATGCCGCCGCCGTCTCGTCGCTCACACCGTCCGGCACGCGTCGCACGTTGGTCGCCGGCACGACGATCTGCTCGGCGAGCGTGCCCGGCGCGTGTTCACCGAGCAGGCGGAAGCGCACGCAGAGCGGCTGCTCGCCCTTGAGGCAGTACTCGCATTCGCGGCACGAGAGTCCGGGGTTGAGCATCACACGATCGCCCACGCGCACCGACGTCACGTCAGCGCTCGCCTCCGCGACCACCCCCATGCCGTCCGCGCCGAGCACCCAGGACGGTGTGATCGTGACACCCGGCATGCCACCGACCGTCCAGAGATCGAGCCGGTTGAGCGCCGCCGCGAGGAGTCGCACGCGCACCGCACCGGAGGAGGGGAGCACCGGCGGCTCGACGTCCTCGCGGTAGCGCAGTTGCTCGAGCCCGCCGTGGGCGTCGATCGTGAGAGCGCGCAAATGCCGTACCTCCCGTTATATTCTGGCACGGCCCGCCGCGCGGACGCGCGGTGAGCCTCCCCATTCGAATCTGCCGCGATGATCCCTATCAAGGTCCCGCCCCTCGGCGAATCGATCACCGAAGCCATCGTCTCGCGCTGGCTGAAGAAAGAAGGCGACGCCGTCGCGATCGGTGATACGCTCGTCGAACTCGAGACTGATAAGATCACCGTCGAGGTGCCGTCGCTCAATGCCGGCATCCTCACCCGGCGCCTGAAGAACGAAGGCGATGTGGTCCAGCTCGCCGAGTTGCTGGCCGAGTTGGACGAGACCGGCGGCGGCGTGGCGCCTCCCGCAGCGGCCCCGGCAGCGGCCCCGGCAGCGGCCCCGGCAGCGGCCCCGGCAGTTCCTCCGCAGTTCTCTGTGCCCTCTGTGCCCTCTGTGGTGAAAGCAGTTGAAGCCCCCGCAGAAGTACGTGCCGCCCCGAGCGCCGTAAGACTCGCCGCCGAAGAGAACATCAATCTCGCCAATGTCACCGGCACCGGCCGCGGCGGCGTAGTCAGCAAGCCCGACGCGATCGAATACATGGAGGCCCCGACGGCCCCCGCAGCATCAGCACCGGCACCGGCCCCGATCGCGAGCCCGGCAGCTCCTCCGCAGTCCTCTGTGCCCTCTGTGGTGAAAGCAGTTGAGGCCCCCACGCCCAACCCAGCCCCCGCAGCCCTCGCACCGAACCCCGCGAACGCCACCCGCGAGACCCGCGAGAAGATGACGACGCGCCGCAAGCGCATCGCCGAGAACCTCCTCCAGGCCCAGCACGCCACCGCGCACCTCACCACGTTCAACGAGATCGACATGTCCGCCGTGTCGACCTTCCGCGAGCGCATGAAGGAGAGGGTCGAGAAGGAACACGGCGTGAAGCTCAGCTTCATGCCCTTCTTCGCGAAGGCCGCCTGCATGGCCCTCAAGGCCTTCCCGACCGTCAACGCCCAGCTCGACGGCGACTCCATCATCTTCAAGCACTACGTCAACCTCGGCATCGCCGTCGCGAGCGAGGCGGGCCTCGTCGTCCCGAACATCAAGGACGCCGACAAGATGGGCATGGTCGGCTTCTCCCGCGCGATGAACGTCGTCGCCAAGCGCGCCCGCGACGGCAAGCTCGCGATGAACGACCTCATGGGCGGCACGTTCACCATCACGAATGGCGGCGTCTTCGGCTCGCTCATCTCCACGCCGATCATCAACTACCCGCAGGTCGCGATCCTCGGCCTGCACAAGACGCAGGATCGCCCCATCGCCCTCAACGGCCAGGTCGTCATCCGGCCGATGATGTACGTCGCCCTCAGCTACGACCACCGCATCATCGACGGGCAGCAGGCCGTGCTCTTCCTCGTGCGGGTGAAGGAACTGATGGAAGACCCCGCCGCGATGCTGATCGACGACTGACGCGGGACGCGGCGCGCCACGCGAGCGCCACACAAGCGCCGCGCAGACCTCTTCAGCGCAGCCCGAGCGCCCCGATCGCCGCCCGCAGCCACACCGGCTCCGGGCGGTTCATCGTTTGCAGCGTCCCCGCGAGCGCACCGAGCCGGCGCGCGAGCTCGAATCGAGCGAAGCGCGGCCCGTCGACGACGCCATGCGATCGCACCGACTTGAGCGCCGCGCGTGCGGCGTCGAGCATCCCGAGATCATCGGTGCGTCGCACCGCCGGATCGCCGGGGAAGCACTCCGCACGCGCAACGCGCAGCGATGCCGAGAGCCCGAACTCGAGCCGCGCGAGGTAGCCACTCTCGCACCGGAACGCGGGGATCAGGTGCGTCAGCCGCTGCCCCGCCGAGACGCCCACCTGCTCGCCCGCGGCGATCGCGCCGAAGATGATCTGCGCGTCGTCCCCCGCGGTGAGCCGCGCCCCATGGCGCCCCGTGAGCGTGTAGCGCCCGGCCTCGGTCGCCTCGGCCCATCGCGCGATCGCCGCGCGCCGCGTGACCAGGCCCGAGCCCACGGGGAAGTAGGGTGCCCAACTGGTGGTCCGCCCGAACTCGTCGCGCCAGTGTTGCCGCTCCTGGAAGAACGGACGCATCACGCGCTCCACCCAGTGCGGCACCGCCGACGTGAACTCGACCACGATCGTCCCGGCGCCCCAGACGGTGACCTCGGGGTACGCGTCGGCGAAGCGCACGGCGTCCTCGAGATAGCCGGGGGCGGGGTCGTTGTCGTCGTCGAACCAGACGAGCAGCTCGCCCTTCGACTCCCGAAGCCCGAGGCGCCGCGCCGTCGAGAGCCCCGGCTCCGCCGCGCGCACGATCCGCGCCCACGGTTCGCGACTCGTGTAGAGCTTCTCCTCGGCGCGCTCCGAGAGTGGGTGCTCCGAGGCCGAGTCGACCAGGATGAACTCGCGGTCCCAGCCCGCCGGCACGTGCAGCGCTTCGATGCCCACCAGCACCCGGCGCAGGGTGTCCGGGTCGGGGTCGCGGGTGCAGGTGATGATCGAGATGGTCGGCATCTTGCATCTGAAGTTACTGCAACGGCGTTGACCACAGAGGCACAGATGTCACAGAGAACGGCGACTACTTCGC
>JAYTNC010000402.1:0-2222 GCA_043748515.1 Gemmatimonadota bacterium
ATACGAGCCGGCGTCGGAAAGCCCGACGTGCGGGAGCAACTGCTCGGTGATCGCGAGGGCGAGACTCTTCGGCGTCATGAAGGCGTCGGCATGTTTCCGCACAAAACTACTCGCCTTTACGAATGTTCCCAAGGCCCTCGCGGCTCGGCCCGGTATAGACCGGCCGCGGTCCTACTGCTGTCAGGGCCGGACGGGCGCCTTCGTCGCGTGACCCGCTCCGTGCTTCATTGCCTCGGGCATCTTGTGCTCGCCCGCAGCGGCCGGGGCGTGGTGGCCCTTCATGTTCTCCGCGAACGCCTTGCGCTGCTCCACCGTCAGGAGCGCCATGAACTCGGCGTGCTCGGCATCCATGTGCCGCTGCACCTCGGCCTTGAGTGCCGGGGCGTTCTGGTCGGCGGCGCCGCGGCGCACCTCCTCGATCGCCTTGTGGTGCTTCGTCTTGATCGCGGTCACCTGACGGACCTGCGCCTCGGTGAGCGGGATCCCCTTGAAGTGCTCAGCCAGTTCGGCGTCGAGCGCCGGCTTCGCGGCCTGATGCTGGTCGTGCGACATGGCGCCCGCGGCCTGCGCCTGGAGCGCGGGGGCGGCGAAGGCCATGAGCAGGGCGAGACGCAGGTACCGGATCGACATGGTGTTCCTCGTTGGGGTCGTTTGAACTGACCGGAATCTAACGGCCTGCGGTGCGACGGTCAGGGCTTGATCAGCGCGCGCACCGACTCGGGAGGTTCGACCGCGGCCTCGTCGAACGTGTCGAACTCCACCGCCGCGATCGAGATGATCAGCTTGTACTGCGACGTCCGCTGTTCGATGCGCGTCGCGACCAGGAGGCCGCCGAAATCCTTGTATTCGCTCACGAGCGTAGTGGTCCGGCTGCGGCCGAGCGGCCCGCTGACGACGGAAAGGCTCCCGGCGCTGAGTCCGCTCGTGACGTCGAAGAACTCCATGAGCGTATCGCCGCTCGCGCGCAACATGCGCACGCGATGGACGCGCCGGCCCTCGAAGTCGCCCTCCTCGGCGAGCTCCACCTTCGCGAACCGCGAGTAGTCGTGGAAGTCCCCGAAGAAGTCCGCCTGCTCGGCGACCATCGTCGCCACTTCCTTCTCGAGCAGGATCGCGCCCTGGCCCGGCTGTACCGCCCACGCCGTCGTGCCGTCGTAGCCGGAGACGATCTCGCCGAGCGGTCCGAAGGTCGTGCGGAAGAGGTACTTGTTGGGTCGGAGCTTGAGGATCTCGAGGGGCGCCGCGATCCCCGCGTCGGGGATCGCGTAGGTGCCGGTCATGCGCATCGATCGCCGATTCTCCAGCGCCGCACGCCCGCCGACGAGCGAATCGTGCCGCGCGGCGATCGACTGCGGCGTCGGCGCCTGCGCACGCGCGGAGAGCGGGAGCGACACGGCGAGCAGCGCGAAAGCGAATGCGAAGCGGGCACGGACGGATCGGACGTCGTTCAATGGCTCCTCTCGGGACGGGCGCGCCGCCCGTCGGAGACGGCAGGGCGCATACAAGATACCAGTGCCACTCGCCACGGTTCCGTACTCAGGGCGGCGGCGCGGCGGGGAGCCCGCCCTGCAGCGCGAGTGCGATCCGTTCCTGGTTCGTCTCCGAGCCACCGGAGATGATCGCCGCGAGGTTGTTCTGCATCACGAAGATCATCGGGGACGCGAACGGCGGGACTCGCCCCGGCGGCGCGCCCGTGGCCGGGTCGAGCGCGTCGGTCGCCGCGCGCCGCGCGGTGCTGTCCTTGTAGACCCACGCATGTACCTCGCCGCCACCGGCCGCGAAGACCGCCGGCCGCACGCGCATCCAGTCGGGTCCGGCCGGCGCGTCCTCGATCGGGCGCGGCGCCACCCCCGCACGCACGAGCCGTTCGAGCACGGTCGCCGCGCTCCAGAGCCCGGTCGCAGGCTGCGCGGCCACGCGCGTCGCCGTCGACTCCGCCATCTCGATCGCCGTGCGCGTCGCCTGCGCTTCGACCGCGCGCTTGGAATCGCCGCCGCAGGCCACGAGGCCCGAGAGTGCGAGAACGAGTGCGAGCGCGAGCCCAGGCGCGACGAGCCGAGCCGGGGACCGCCGATCCCAATACCGCATTATGTTCTCCTCATGATGCACGACGCCGACGAACGCCCGCTGAGGACCGACCCGGTCCGCATCGACAAATGGCTCTGGGCCGCACGGTTCTTCAAGACGCGCTCCCTCGCCGCCGAGGCGGTGGATGGAGGGAA
>JAYTNC010000403.1:0-15201 GCA_043748515.1 Gemmatimonadota bacterium
GAAGCGGTGTTCGCCGAGGCCGGCGGGATGATGTACATGGAGGATGGAATCGAGATGGCGACGACGCTCGACCCGAGCGGGCAGGCGGGCGGGATGTTCGGGAAGCTGCTCGGGGCCGGCAAGCGGCTCCTCATGGGCGAGTCGTTCTTCATCACGTTGTTCGGCAACTCCGCCGGCGTGCGCCGCGACGTCGCCTTCGCGACGCCGACGCCCGGCAAGATCTTCGTGGCCGACCTCAAGCAGTGGGGCGGCGAGATGATCGCGCAGAAGGACTCGTTCCTCTGCGCGGCGCGCGGGATCGACCTCGACATCGCCTTCACGAAGAAGCTCGGCGTCGGGTTCTTCGGCGGCGAAGGGTTCATCCTCCAGCGGCTCAAGGGCGACGGGCTCGCCTTCCTCTCGGCGTCGGGGACGCTCATCGAACGCGACCTCAAGCCGGGCGAGGTGCTGCGCATCGACACCGGCTGCCTCGTCGCGATGCAGGCGTCGGTGCAGTACGACATCGAGATGGTGAAGGGCGTGAAGAATATGGTCTTCGGTGGCGAGGGGATGTTCTACGCGAAGGTGCGTGGCCCGGGCCGCGTGATCATGCAGACCCTGCCCTTCTCGCGCCTGGCCGCGCGCGTGCTCGCGCATGCGCCGGCGACGGGGCGGCAGGGCAGCTCGGCGGGCGGGATCCTCGGCGGGATCCTCGGGGACAAGGGTTGATGCGCATGGGGAGGGTGATCAACGGGAGCATCGCGGGGGTCGCCCTCCTCGGTGCGCTCTACGTGGGACTGGTGGCCACGGGACCGGTGCCGCCGCTCGGACGTTTGCTCGACCCCGCGCATGGCGTCTGGGCGGCGGCGCGCGTGGCCGAGTTGCCGCGCGAGCAGTCGCTCCGACTCGAGGGCTTGAGCGCACCGGTGGACGTGCGGTTCGACGACCGTGGCGTGCCGCACATCTTCGCGAAGACCGAACTGGACGCCGCGCGCGCGCTCGGCTGGGTGCACGCGCGCGATCGCCTGTTCCAGATGGAGCTCACCGCGCGGAAGGTGAGCGGCACGCTCAGCGAGGTCGCGGGGCCGCCCCTGCTCTCCACCGACCGACAGTCGCGCGAGCGCGGACTCGCGCACGCGGCCGAGCGGCGATGGGCGGCACTGCCGCAGGATTCGCCGACGCGCGCGGTGGTCACCGCATACATAGAAGGGATCAACCAGTGGGTGCGCGACGCCGGCGAGGCCGACCTGCCAGTGGAGTACAAGCTTCTCGGCGTGAGTCCGCGGATCTTCCAGGCGCAGGACGTCTATTACCTGCTCGGCGAGATGTCGCAGACGCTCGCGTGGCAGAGTGAGGAGTTGCAGCGCGGGGCGATCGAGCAGTTGATCGGTGTCGCGGCGACCGAGGCGCTCTTCCCCCGGAATGCGCCGATCCAGGAGCCGATCGAACCGGTCGCGGGCCGCACGGCGCCGCGCTTTGCGGCGGTGGACTTCCCCGCCCCGCAGCTCCCCGATGCGCGCGCGGTGGCGGCAGCCAAGCGGATGGACGCGACGCGCGTGCGCGTGTCGAGCGGCCCCACGCTCGACGACGCGACGAGGACGGCCGGTGATCTCACGCGCGGCGAGGCCGTGGTGGGATCGAACAACTGGGCGGTGGCGCCGGCGCGCAGCGCGAGCGGCCATGCGCTGCTCTCGGGCGATCCGCACCTGCAGCTCACGCTGCCGAGCATCTGGTACGAGGCGCATGTGGTGGTCGAGGGGCAGAGCGACGTGTACGGCGTCTCGCTCCCGCTCTCGCCGATCATCCCGATCGGATTCAATCGCGACGTGGCGTGGACGGCGACCAACACCGGCGCGGACGTGATGGACTTCTATCGCGAGACGGTCGACGACTCCACGAGCCCCACGCGTTACCGCGTGGACGGCGAGTGGCGCGGGCTCGCGCAGCGCGTGGAGGTCTTCCACGGCAAGCTCGGCGAGGTGCTCGCGACCGACACGTTGCGCAACACGCATCGCGGCCCGCTGATGCGGACGCCGGACGGATGGCTCTCGATGCGGTGGACCGCGCTGGAGCCGAGTGACGAGCCGACGGCGTATCTGAAGGCGATCCGCGCGAAGACGGCCGAGGAGTGGTACGCCGCGATGGACGGCTACAAGGCGCCGGCGCAGAACTATCTCGTGGCGGACCGGTCGGGCACGATCGGCATCCGCAGCACCGGGCGATTCCCGGTGCGACCGGGCGATGGCCGCGGCGACCGGATCTTCGACGGCAGCACGAGCGCGAGCGATTGGATCGGCGACTGGCCGGTGGCGAAGTATCCGCAGGCGTTGCGTCCGGCGCAGGGTTACCTGGCGAGCAACAATCAGCAGCCGCTCGATCCCGCGGTGCGGCCCGAGTATCTGGGTTGGGATTGGCCGACGCCGTGGCGCGCGATGCGGATCAACGAGATCCTGCGCGGTGACGCGGCGATGACGCCGGAGAAGATGCGGCTCGCGCAGACGGATCCCACGAGCGTGCTGACCGCGCGCGTGCTCGGTGCGGTGCGTGCGGCGCTCACGGCGCGTGACGCGCAGGTGACGGCGGCCGATCGCGATGCGCTGGCGTTCCTTGAGGCGTGGGACGAGCGGTTCGATGTGGAGAGCAAGGGACCCGTGCTCTACGAGGCCCTGCTCGCGGAGATCACGCGGCGCACGTGGGACGAGCTCGCGGAGCCGGGGCAATCGGCGCGGATGGCGACGCCGAACTCGATGATGCTGGTGCGGCTCTTCGACGAGCCCGCATCGGTGTGGTGGGACGATCGTTCCACCACCGATGTCGCAGAGACGCGGGATGCGATCCTGCACGCGAGTCTGCGCGGGGCGTGGGAACGCGTGCGGACGGAGCGCGGGAATGATCCCGCCGCATGGCGCTGGGGCGATCTACGTCAGGCGAATATCCGGCATCTGTTGCAGTTGCCGGGCTTCGGGCGGGAGTCGTTGGAGGTGCAGGCCGGGCCCGGGACGCTGAGCCCGAGCGATGGCCGCGGGATGAACGGGGCGAGCTGGCGCTTCGTCGTCGAGCTCGGCGACTCGGTCACGGCGTGGGGGACGTATCCCGGTGGGCAGTCGGGGAATCCGGTGTCGTCCCGCTACACCGACCGCCTCGAGCTGTGGCGGAAGGGAGAGTTGTCTCCGCTTCGGTTGCCGCGCACCGCCGCGGACCTGAGCGGCGCCGCGCTCTCGAGCGCGCTGGTGCTCTCGCCCTATCCAGAGGGTGCCCGATGAAACGCGCCATCTGGTTCGTCGGGATCGTCGCGGCGATCGCGACGTGTACCTGGGTCGTGGGTTGGTGGATGGTGCCCGTGGTAGCCGGCATCTATGGGTTCGTGCGGCGAGGCGATGCAGCCACACCGTTGTTGGCCGGGTTGGCCGGGCTGGTGGCTTGGGGCGTGCTGCTCGCGTTCTCGGCGGCGGGTGCGCCGGCTGGTTCCGTCTCCGACGCCGTCGGACGGGCGATGCGGGTCGGCCCCGGGCCGTTGATGGCGTTGACGCTGATCTACCCTGCGCTGCTCGCGGCGAGTGCGGCGGCGTTGGTCAAGGCGCTCGTGCGGCCAACTGCCGGAGCACAGTCGTAGATGACCCGTTCCGATGGAGTCCGTGCGCTCCTGATCGCCACGACCACCCTGAGAAGATATGGACCGACGGCGCGCGGATGTTCCGCGAGCGACCGCAGGAGATCCTCCGCGCGGTGACGCGCAGGGACGGGTCGGGGAACGCCGAGAAGATCCAGGGGATCCTCGACACGCACCATGATCGGCGTACCGGCTACGGATTCGGGGTCACCGCCTCCGGCGTGCGCAGCGACTACCACCACTCCTCCGACGACGAGATGCGTGGGCGCGAGAGCCAGTACGATCCCGTCTGGGCCGTCGCGGCCGACGCGAAGCGGTCGGCGGACCTCGCGCGGGCGAGGCGTACTCGGGCGGCGTCGATTGGCGGCTGCGGTTCCAGCAGGGTCGCTACGCGATCAGCGGCTGGGCGGGCTTCAGTCACATCGCCGGCGATTCGCTGGCGATCGCGCGGGTGCAGCGATCGAGCGCGCATTTCTTCCAGCGCCCGGACGCCGACCATCTCGACTACGACACGTCGCGTCGGTCACTCTCGGGCGTCACGGCGTCGTTGCGCGCGGACAAGGACGCGGGCAAGCACATCCTCTGGGGCATCCAGATGAACATGGAGTCGCCGGGCTACGAGGTGAACGACCTCGGCCGCCTGCAGTCGTCGGACGACGTCGACTGCAACGCAGACGTCCAGTTGCGCGAGACACAGCCCGGACGGTTCCTCCAGAATTGGCGCGTCGGCCTGCTGACGCGGGGCGCATTCAACTACGGCGGCGATCGCACGCTGCACGAGTGGAGCCTCACGAACGCGCTCTCGCTGCTGAACTTCTGGTCGCTCAACGTCAACACGCGCGTGGGTCTCCCGGCGCTCGACGACGTGCTCACGCGCGGCGGTCCACCGATGACCACCCCGCGCACGACGAGCCAGGAGATCCGCGTCGATCGAGCCGAGCTTCACGCGGGGCGCCGACGCGCGCCAGTACGTGACGACCGTCGCCCACACCGCGCCCACCGGCACGTTCGGACGCCACTACGTCTTCGCGTTCTTTGACCGCACGACGATCTCGGTGCGGACGCGGCTCGACTACGCCTTCTCGCCGTCGCTGACGCTGGAAGGGTGCGCCGAGCCGCTCGGCGATCCGGTGCGGTTGGGCGATCTGCGCAGCACGACGCGGGCGCGGGGTGACAACTTCCTCTCCGTGAAGGTCAGCTACTGGTTGCCGGTGGGCGGTCGCTGACGAGACGGCCCACTGCCGCCGGAGTGAACCGGCACAGAAGCGCCAGTAGGCGGCAGGATGAAGTTTCGCGCATATATGCGCCGGGAAGCCGCCCCCACGAGTAGACTTCGGATACCGAACGCCGCACCCGCTGACGTCGGACCGACCAAGTCGGCTCTCCTGAATCAAGGCCCCACATGACCGCCCTCAAGCAGTGCCGCGATGATTTCTGCGCGAAGATGACCACGTTCGTCCCGCAGTCCGAGGAGCGCGAGCGCTTCGCGAAGGTCATCGACGATTTCATCGGCTGGAGCCTGAAGCACCCGGACACCGTCCAGCACGCGGTCGACCACGAGCAGAACGTCGTGGCCTTCAAGCGCACCAGCGACGGTGCCGTGCTCTGGACCGCCTGCCCGAAGCGCTACGACGGCGCGAAGTTCGAGATCCTCCCCGGCAAGAGTTCCTCGCTCGGCGCCGAGCTGCGCGAGGAAGTGCTCAGCGTGATGCAGCCGCTGGCCGAGGATCCCGACGTGGTGAAGCCGAAGTTCCTGGCGTCGTTCCTCAAGCTCAAGCGCGCCGAGACGAGACAGCGCGTGATGGGGCTCATGGACCGGCTGATCGCTGTGTAGGAGTCGCAGCGCGGTCACCGACGCGGTGGCCGCGCCCGGCGGCGTTCCTCAGCGGATGTGCTCCCACGCCAGCGACGCGATCTCGCCGAGCGCCTGCCCCGCCACGAGCGCAGGATCGCCCTCCTTCACGGCGAGGTTGTTGACGTAGATCGCGAACGCGATGCGCTTGCCGCTCTTCGACGTGAAGTAGCCGGCGAGCCCCTTGCCGGTCACGAGCGTGCGCCGGTTGAGCGGATCGTACCTGGAGTAGGTGCCGGTCTTCGCGAAGACCTTCCCCGCTCCGGGCGAGCCGACCTGGATGGTCGCGAGCGTTCCGTCGCGCCCGAGCACGGGAAGCGCGTCATGGAACGCCGTGGCCCAGGGCCGCGTGGAGACGAAGGCGAGATAGCGGCTCATGAAGCGCGGCGAGAAGAAGGCATCGCCGCCCGCGCCGTCGCCCTGCATCGCGCCGTCGAGGTCGAGTCCGGCGCCCTGTAGCCATTCGCGCGCCAGATCGAAGCCGTTCTTGTTCGCGGCGCGCGCGGCGGGGAGCGCGCCGAGGATGAGGGGGAAGTTGCTCGCGTGCAGGTTCTGACTGGTCTTGAGGAGCGGAACCGCCTCCGCCGTGAGCGGGAGCGAGAGGTGTTCGGCGACGACCATCGAATCGGCATACGCGCGCTGCAGTGCGGCCATGTCGAGCGTGCGCTGGCCCAGGCGCGGCATGGCGCGCACGCCGGCATCGGCGAGCGCCTCGCTGAGCGTGATCTCGCCGAAGCGGCGCGGCGAAGCGACGGCCCAGCGCAGGTTCATCGGCGCGCCGCGCGGCGCACGCCCCGATATCACGAGGACGCGGTGATCGACGCTGGTGCTGTCCTCCCTGCTCCGCAGCATGGTCGCTGCGCCGGAGTCGGCGGTGACGAATGACGCCTGCACCGTGAGGTAGCTCGTGCGCGGCGAGACCTCGACCGTGGCGGGATCGCCTGCGCGCGCGCCGGGCGTGACGACGATGTCGACGACGTTGTCGTTGACGACCATCGGCGAGAGCACGATGCGCGTGCCGAGTTCGCGCTCGCCTTCGGCGAAGAGGGAGGCGTCGACGATCACCTGGCCCGTCACCGCGGTGATGCCGCGGGCGGCGACCTGCCGCGCGAGATCGCGCAGCGTGAACAGCGGATCGGTCGCGAGGGGCGGGCCGCCGTACGAATGGTCGCGATCGATGAACGCGTACGTGCCGTCGTCGCGACGGCGGTTGGAGAGGTTGGGATCGCCGCTGGCGACCAGGACGAGATCACCCTCGAGCATGCCGTTGCGGACGGGGCCGGTGCGGTAGACGCGGGTTCGGAAGCGATGATCGGCGCCGAGCACCTCGAGGGCCGTGCCCATGGTGAGCAGCTTGGTCGTGGAGCCGGGCACGAAGAGTCGGTCACCGTTGACGCTCGCGACGATCTTCTGCGCGTCGATGTCGTAGAACTCCATGCCCCAGCTCGCGTGGGCGAACTCGGGACGCGCCATGACCGCGCGGATGCGGGCGTCGGGAGCGGGCTGCGCGGCGAGCGGGCGCGCGGCGCAGAGGGCGGCGATGACGATCAGGCGACGGAGCGGCATGGGCGCGGGAGTTGGAGTGCCGACGACTTCCAGTGGAGGTAACTTGAGGCCATGACCTCCCTCCCGCGACCCATCGTCGCCGCCCTGCTCGCGGCCTGCCTTGCCGCGCCGCTCGCGCCGATCCCCGTGCGAGCGCAGGCGTTCCAGCTCTCGTTCCCCGCCGCCAACGCGCCCGCCAGCTCGCCCGCGCCCGCGGGCGCGGGGCGGATCACCGGACGCGCCTACCTGTTCGTCGCGCGCACCGACCGCGCCGAGCCGCGCCTGCAGTCGGGGAGCATGAGGCGTAGCGAGCCATTCTTCGGCGTCGACGTCGATGCGTTGGCCGCGGGCGCTCCCGTCACGTTCGACGCGAACACGCCGGGCTTCCCGCTCGGTTCATTGAAGGAGCTTCCGGCCGGCGAGTACTTCGTGCAGGGCCTGCTCGTGCCCTACACCCGCTTCGCGCGCGCCGACGGGCACACGATCTGGGCGCACATGGACGCGGGCGAGGGGCAGCGCTTCAACGACTCGCCCGGCTCGCTGTTGAGTGAGGTGCGGAAGGTGCGGATCGATCCCGCATCGCGCGCACCGATCACGATCTCGCTCACGAGGACGATCCCGCCGGTGTCGCGCCCCGCAGAGACGGACTGGGTGAAGCGGTTCCGCATGACGTCCGCGCTCGCGAGCCGCTTCTGGAACCACCCCATGGAACTCGGCGCCGTGGTGCTGCTGCCCAAGGGCTACGCGGAGAATCCCGCGCGCCGGTATCCGGTGGTCTACACGATCGGCCACTTCAGCGAGCGCGCACCATTCGGCTTCACGTTCGAGGGCTGTGACCGGGTGGAAGCGCCTGAGGCGCGCGCGGCGCGGCTCGCGCGATCGGCGCGGGAGACCGGCTGCGAGTTCCAGCAGGCGTGGACCGCCGGGCAGGTGCCGGAGTTCATCGCGGTGTTCATCCAGCACACGACGCCATTCTACGACGACAGCTACGCCCTCAACTCGGCGAACAACGGCCCGTACGGCGATGCGATCACGCAGGAGTTGATCCCCGAGATCGACCGGCGCTTCCGCACCGTGGGCGCGCCGTATGCGCGCGTGCTCACCGGCGGATCGACCGGCGGCTGGGACGTGCTCGCGTTGCAGGTGCATTATCCCGACGTGTTCGGCGGCGCGTGGTCGCTCTACCCGGACCAGCTCGACTTCCGGAACTATCAGTTCGGCGACGTCTACGCCGACTCCAATGCGTTCGTGCGCGCCGACGGGTCGTGGCTGCCGCGCGAGGTACCGTCGAGCCGCAGCCCCGAGGGGCTCACCGACCTCACGGTGCGCGAGGAGAACCAGGCCGAGGCGGTGATCGCGTCGCGCGGCCGCTCGGGCGGACAGTGGGATGGGTGGCAGGCGGCGTGGGCTCCCGTCGGGACCGACGGATATCCGGCGTCGCTCTGGGACAAGCGCACCGGGAGCATCGACCGCGCCGTGGCCGAGTCGATGCGGGTGCGCGGCTACGACCTGCGCGACTTCGTGGAGCGGAACTGGAGCACGATCGGGCCGCGGCTCGTGGGCAAGCTCAACGTCGCGGTGGGGGACATGGACAACTACTTCCTCAACCTCGGCGTCTACCGGTTCGAGACGTTCCTCGAGAGCACCAAGGAGCCGGGCAAGGGGCCGTACTACGCGGGCACGTTCGAGTACGGGCGGCCGCTCAAGCCGCATGGCTGGCAGCCATGGAGCAATCAGGAATTGTTGCGCAAGATGGAGGCGCAGGTGAAGCGGAACGCGCCGCGACAGTGAGAGCGCCCACCACCTCCCCGTTAGATTCCCCGCGATGAAGCCCACCGAACGACTCGGCGAAGCCCGCACCCCCGACGGCTCGCGCCTGGAACTGCTCCGGCACGACGGTTCGTATCTCATCCGCGCGAACGGCATCGAACTGATGTCGTCGCGACGGCATCTGAGCGAGGACCGGTTGGCGCAGGTGGCCTGCGCCCCGTTCGAGGCGGTCCCCGGCGCGCGCGCGCTCATCGGCGGGCTCGGGCTCGGCTTCACCATGAAGGCCGCGCTCAAGGCGCTGCGTCCCGACGCCGAAGTGGTGGTCGCGGAACTCATGCCCGAGGTGATCGCCTGGAACATGAACGCCGAATGGGACATCACCGACGGCGCGATCCGCGACCCGCGCGTGCGGATCGTGCCGGACGACGTGTTCAACGTGCTGAAGCACAACGTGCATGGCTTCGACGCGATCATGCTCGACACCGACAACGGTCCCGACGGGATGCTGTTGTCGGAGAACACGCAGCTCTATTCGGCCTACGGCGTCGACTGCACGGTGAAGGCGCTGCGCGAGGACGGGGTGATCGCGTACTGGTCGGTGAGCGACGACACGAAGTTCGTGGACTCGCTCGAGCGGGCCCGCCTGAGCGTGACCAAGGAGCGCGTGCGCGCGCACGGCACCTCGGGCCCGTTGCACACCATCTACGTGGCGCGTCTCAAGCGCAGATGAGGACTCCCACCCCGCCCTCCACGCCCGGCGAGACTCCGCTGATCACGCGCATCCGCGCGGCGACCGCGGGGCGGTACGACATCCACAGCGAACTGGGCGTGGGCGGGATGGCGACGGTCTTCCGCGCCACCGAGCACGCGCTCGAGCGCGAGGTCGCGATCAAGGTCATGTCGACGGCGGCGGCGAGCGCGCCGGGGGCCTTCGAGCGCTTCCGCCGTGAGGCCCGGATGGCGGCGGCGCTGAGCCATCCGCACATCGTCCCGATCCACGCGATCGGCGAGGATCCGGCGCTCGCCTGGTTCGCGATGAAGTTCATCGAGGGGCGCGGGCTCGACTCGATCCTCCAGAAGGACGGCGCACAGTCGGTCGACATGGTGGTGCGCACCGTGAGCGTGGTGGGGCGCGCGCTGCACCATGCGCACGCGAGCGGTGTGGTGCATCGCGACGTGAAGCCGGCGAACATCATGGTCGGCAAGGACGGCTGGGTGTACGTCACCGACTTCGGCATCGCGAAGCGCGACGACGCCGAGGGGCTGACACAGGCAGGCACGGTCATCGGCACGCCGGCCTACATGTCGCCCGAGCAGTTCAACGGCCTCGCGATCACGGGTTCGGCGGACCAGTACTCGCTCGGCGTGGTGGCCTTCGAGATGCTCGCGGGGCGCGCGCCGTTCAACGGACCATCGCTCGGCGAGATCATGCGCGGTCACCTGCTCGAGGCGCCCCCGCCGCTTCGCACGCTGCGCATCGACGTGCCGATGGCGGTCGCCGAATGCGTGATGAAGATGCTCGAGAAGGAGCCGGCGAAGCGCTTCGCGTCGCTCGGCGACGCCGTGGATGCGCTCGAGGCGGCGGCCAGGGTCGCGGCACGCCCGAGTGCGAGCGCGGGCGCGGTGCGGACGCCGTTGCAGCCCGTGCCGGTGCAGCCCGTGCCGGTGCAGCCCGTGCGGCCGGTCGCCGGCCCGACGGCGTCGATGAGCCCGACCACGCCGATCCCGCGGAATCCGACTGGGCCGGTGTCGGGCGCGGCGCGGCGTCCGGTCACGGCCGCGCAGCAGCGGCCGGTCGAGACGGCTTCGGGCGGGTCGATGGGACGCGTGCTCTTCGGACTCGTCGTGGTGGCGGCGCTGGGGTGGTATGCGCTGAAGGACCAGCTCGACAACGCGGGGCCGGCTGCAGCGCAGGTGTCGTCGAGCGCACCCTTCGCCGACGCCGAGCCGGCGCCAGCACCGCCGCCGGAGCCGCTGACGACCGCGGCCGAATCGGCGATCACGGCGGCAACGGATTCCGCGACGGCGACAGGCTCGCTCGATTCCGCCTTCGCCGAACTCGCCACGCGCGTGGCCTCGTCGCTCGCGATCGATGGCGTTGCGCCCGCGGACTCGGCCGTGGTTCGCGCGGGCAGTCAGACGCTGCAGACCGTGCTCTTCGTGAATGGCGAACAGATCGGCATCCTCGGCGGGCGCGGGCTCTTCCCCACCACCGTGACGCCTGGGCCGGTGACGGTGTCGATCAGGAAGCTCAACTGCCGCGACTGGGATACGACGTTCACCGCGCAGGCGGGGCGGCGGTACACCTTCGTGGAGCGGTCGCCGCGCTGCTGAGTCGGTCGTCGATCAGTCGAGGTGCGTTGCCCACCAGACGAGCGCGATCAACACGAACTGCAGCGGGACCCGCAGCCAGAGCCAGACCGGCGCGATCCCCATCCCCACGCGGTCCGCGGCCCACGCCATGTAGACATTGGCCGGAAGCACTGCGATGAGCAGCGCGATCAGTCCGTAGCCGGCCCAGAGGCGCACCGACGGCACGAGCACGCCGACGCCGCCGAGGATCTCGGCCACGCCGCTGATATAGACCAGCGCCAGGGGATACGGCAACGCCGGCGGCACGATGCGGGAGAAGAAGGTCGGGCGCACGAAGTGGAGGACGCCCGCCGTCACGAAGAGCGCAGCGATGAGGAACAGGGAGAAGATCTTCATCGTATGACCTTAACTCGTTCCTGCGGTCCGCGTCGGGCGCATTCGGCGGCCGGAGGCTAGATTCGCACGACCGATCACACGAGGCACCGACCGATGGGATTGTTCAGCTCAGACCCGTTCCTCGACCCGCACCTCGGCAGGTTCGAACGGCGCGGCGGACGCTGGTGCGGACGGATCGCGCTCGGCGCGCACGGCGCGCACGGCGCGGTCGAGCTCCGCCTCGGCGGCGACCGCAAGGCGCCGTCACCTGCGGCACTCGAGCTCGCCACCTCTCTGCCCGCACAGTACCGCGCATTGCTGCCGCAGATCGAGAAGGCGCTGCTCGACCACTACGCGCCGTACCGCGAGGTGCTGCTCGCGGGCACGCCGCCGGAGGAGCGCGCGCGTTTCCCGCAGATCGACTCGGTGGACGAACTCTGGGACCATGTGACGGTGCGCTCGGTCGAGATCGATCCGAAGCAGGACGCGTTCGACACCGAGGTCGCGTACGCGGTGACGTGGGACGAGGAGCACACACTTGGCGCGCGCATCGAGCTCGGGCGGCTGATCGAGCTCTGCGGCCGCATCTGACCGTGCGCTACGCCGACTTCTGCGCGTCGCGCGCCACTCTGTTGCGCTCCCCTTCGGCGAGGAAGTCCTGCGCGCAGGGCGGGCAGAGTCCGTGCGTGAACTTCGCCTCGGTGTGCGCGCGGAGGTAGTCCTCCAGCCGCACCCAGGCATCGGCCTCGTCGCGGATGTCCTTGCACTGGGCGCAGATCGGGATCAGTCCGCGGAGCGTGCGGACCTCGTGCACGATGGCGTCGAGTTCGGCGTTCCGAAGCTTCAGCTCGCGGTTCGCGCTATCGAGCGCAGCACCCTGACGCGACTCGATCGCCTCGTGGCGCTCCTGCGCGCTGCGGTTGGGCGCGACGAGCACGACGAACCCATCGCCCACCGCGCAGCCCGAAAAGTGGAGCGGCACCGGACCGCGTCCGAGCGGCACGGTGATCTCCCAGTCGTACGCGACCTGATTCGTGCGGAGCTCCGTGAGGAATCGCTCGACCTTCTCGCGGTCCTGCGCGCCCGCGAGGTCGGCCAGCGCCGCGCCGGGCGTCACCGACGCGGCGAGGTCGAGTTCATGCTTCACGACGCGGGAGATCACTCCGTGGGCGCTGCAGCGCACGACGAGGCCTTGGTCGGCAGCTTCGAACATCGGTATGCTGGACATCGTGCCTCCTCACTGCGCGTGGAAAGACCCGCGCCGGTCTTCGGCGCGGGCCCATCGATACGGGAGAACTACTTGCTGCCCTGACGACCCGGCATGCCCGGCGTGCCGCCGGCTTCGTCATTCGTCGGGCGGCGGTGGTTCGAGTTGCCCGGGTCGCATGCTTCCGGACCGTTGCCCACGCCCTGATTGCAGCCAGCGTGCGGGCCGTGGCCCGGCGTGCCGTTCGCTGCGCCGTCGCATCCGACCACCGAGGTGCCGGTGACGGTCACGTCGGCCTTGGAGAACGCGTCGCCGGCATAGGTGCCGCCGGTGAGTGTGATCGCCGCGCCGGCGAGGATGGTGCCGATGAAGTTCGACGTGGTCATGGTCGCGGCCTCAGCCACCCACCAGGTCACGTTGCACGGCTTGGCGCCGCCGCTCATGACGACCGTGAAGTCGGTGCCGGTGAGCGCACCGGTGCCGCTCGTGCCGATCAGGAAGAGCCAGGTGCCGTTGCTCGGACCGGCGAGCGTCAGCGTGCCGGTCAGGGTCGCGGCGGCGTCGAAGCAGTACGTACCCGGCGCGAGCGAGACGCCGGCCAGCGTGCCGGTGAGCATCGTGCAGGCGTCGGACGAGACGGGCGTCAGCGCGGCGTACGTCGCGAGGAAGCCTTCGTACGCGGCGACGGCGGCGCCATCACCGATGTGCGCGGTGCCGGTGAGCGGGCAGCTCGTCTGCGTGAACGAACCGGTGGGTACGGCCTGGAAGGTGCCGATGTCGCCGACGATCGTGCCGTCGGTGCACGTGACCGCGGCGTTCGCGAGGATCGTGAAGTCGGACATGGAAGCGGCCGCGTCGGCGGCGGTGCCTTCGAACTGCATCGCACGCGGGGCCATCGGCTCGCTGCAGGCAGCGGCGACGAGCGTGACGAGTAGCAGATTGCGCATATGCATCAGGAACTCCGGCATGAGGACGCGGACCATGGGGCCGGCTCAGGGAGCCGCCGAGTGCGCGTACACATGAGAGTCTAGGCCCAGGCGGCGGACCGACAAATCAGCCAAAGCGGTGATTTTGGATGGACGGCCGACGGCATACTCCTCGGATCGATGCGTCATCCAAAAGAACTACTCCCACCGCTCTACTTCTCGCCCTGGATCTTCGCGAAAGCGGCGATCTGGAGGCGCGTGCGCAGCGTGAGCTTCTCCATCACGTTGCGCACATGGCTCTTCACGGTGTGGGTCGCCACGTGCAGACGCGCGGCGATCTCCTTGTTGCTCAGTCCTTCGGTGATGAGATGGACCACCTGCTGCTCGCGCGGCGTCATCCGGACCGATTCCATCAGGGCCGGGCGGTCGCGCAGGACGGCCTCGCCGGCGATCTGCGAGAAGAGCGTCGTCACCCTCTTCGGCGGGAGGACGCTGAAGCCGGCGGCGACGGTGCGGATCGCCGCGGCGAGGTCGTCCAGCGTCGCGTCCTTCATGATGAAGCCGGAGACGCCGGCGTTCACGAACTCGACGATGTCCTCGTGCGACGGGAGCAGATCCATCATGATGACCCGCGCCTCGGGGAACTCCTGGCGGATCTTCGCCGCGACCTTGAGGCTGTAGCCCTGCCGCAGTCCGACGTCGAGGAGCACGATTCAGGGCTTCACGCGCGCGAGCGCGTGGATGTTCTCGGAGGCCTGCTTCGTCACGACGCGGATGTCCGGCGTCTGGTTGAGCAGGAGCGCGATCCCCTCGCGGACGAGGCGGTTGTCCTCGATCAGCGCGACCGTGATCGGCTCCCCCGAGGCGCGCGCGTCCAGATCACGATCGCGCCGCATCCGCCCAGCGCGCGTTGGAACTCCGCCGGCGTCGTCGCATCGTTGTAGACCTCGATGCCGGTGACGCGCTCACGCGGGGCGATGAGGTCGATCTCGTCGGCCTGCGGCTGCGCGAGGTAGAGCCCGTCGACCCAGACGGACGGCGTGCAGTGGCCGAAGCTGCCGCGCATGGTGACGAAGCGGTCGAGGCCGTTGCCCTCGAGGCGCACACCGTTCATCGACCGGAAGACGTCGGACGTGGTGAGCCCGCCACGGCGCCGCATGCCGGCCGAGTCGACGAAGGTGCCCATGCCCATCGAGCGGCGGCGGCGCTCGAATCCCCCGCCGCTGCGGTCCGCCACGCGCGCCGCGATGACCTTCACCGTGTCGAGCACCGACTGGAAGGTCCAGAGCGAGACGGCCACGCGCGCTTCCCCCGCGACGACGTCGACCGGACGCTGCACGGGATAGTAGCCGATGGCCCGCACCTCGAGCACGCGCGTGCCGCTCGGTACGTCGACGAGCGTCCACTCGCCGCGCACGTTGGCGCGCGTCTGCGGCCCGTCGGTGATCCGCACGAGCGCGCCCGCGAGCGGCCGACCATCGGCCTCGGCGCGCACCGTGCCGCGGACGGTGCCGTCCCCTGCCCGCCTGCGCCGCGCCGAGGGAGCGAGCGAGTCGGTCCGCACGACGGAATCAACGACCGCGACGTCGCGGACGGGACCGACGTAGAGATCGCGCCGCATCAC
>JAYTNC010000404.1:0-2412 GCA_043748515.1 Gemmatimonadota bacterium
TCTCGTGGGGCGGTATCGCGAGCATGTCTTCGCGCGCCTGCAGAAGACGAAGCTCTTCCAGGCGATCAAGGCGTCGAAGGTCTACGGCGTGTACGAGACCTTCCGCCCATGAAAGTGATCCGCTGGAAGGCGCTGCTCCCGCTCACGGTCCTGCTCCTGCTGGTCGTCGGTTTCGTTTGGCTCTTCCTCAACCCGACGGTGCGCCGCGGCGTCGAGGTCGGCGGCACCGCCTCCGTCGGCGCCAAGGTCGACCTCGCGAGCGCGAAGGTCGGTCTCCGCGAAGGTCATGTCACATTCCGCGGGCTCGCGGTCACGAATCCCGCCAAGCCGATGACGAATCTCTTCGAAGCCGAGGAGGTCGTGTTCGACATCGACCTCGACCCGGCGCTCGAGGGGAAGATCGTGATGGACACCATCGCCGTGCGCGGCATGCGGTTCGGCACGGCGCGCAAGACCTCGGGCGCGATCCCGCGGCGTCCGGGCGATCCCCCCGACGAGCCGAGCGAGGTGCGCCGCATCGTCGACGACTGGCTCGCGCAGGTGAAGATCCCGCCGCTCTCGCTGCAGACGCTCACGCAGACCGTGAACGTCGACGCGATCTCTGCCGACAGTCTCGCGACGCTGCGCGCGGCGCGCGCGGCGCGCGATTTCGTCGACACGGCGCGCACGCGCTTCACCACCGGACTGCAGGCGCTCGATCCGCGCCCGACGGTGGACTCCGCCGAAGCGCTCGCGAACCGTCTCAAGAGTGCGAGCCTCCGTACGCTCGGCATCGTCGGCACGCGCCAGGCCGTCGCCGACGTGCGGCGCACCATCCGCGACCTCGACGCGCTCAACGACAAGCTCAAGTCGTTCGAGCGGAACACCCGCGGCGACATCGATGCGCTCGGGAACAGGCTTCAGGCGATCCCCGACGCGCGCGCGGCCGACTATGCGTACGCGAAGTCGCTGCTGCGCCTGCCGACGTTCGAGATCCCCGCGATCGGCCCGCAACTCTTCTCCGGCCTGATCGCCGAGAAGGTCGGCGAGGTGATGTACTGGGTGCACATGGCCGAGCGGTACGTGCCGCCCGGTCTCCAGCGTCGGATGAAGACGGGCCCCGACCGCATCCGCGCGTCGGGCACCGACGTGCTCTTTCCCAAGGCGCGCGTCTATCCGGAGTTCCTCGCGCGCGTTGCCGAGCTCTCGATGGCGATCGGCGGCGCGGGCGCGGCCGCCGGTGAGTACTCGGCGCGCATGGTCGGCCTCACGACGCAGCCGGCCGTGTACGGCGCACCGACGCGATTCGTGGTGAGCCGCACCGCGGGCAAGGTCGGTCCGAGCGATGCGCGTGTGTCGGGCTCGATCGATCATCGCCGCGCGCCGGTGCGCGACTCGCTCTCGGCGCGCTTCAGCGGCATCCCGTTGCCGACGATGCCGCTCGGGGGGCTCGGCGGCTCCGTTGCGCTCGGCAACGGCAGCTCGGAGCTGCGGCTCGCGCGCGTGGGCGATCAGCTCGATGGCAGCTGGCTCTGGCGATCGCGCACTGTGAGCTGGATGCGCGATACGCTCGCCCAGCCGCGCGGCAACACGCCGGCCATGCGGCTCGTGGAGGACGCGCTCTGGCGCGCCGTGAGCCGGATCGACTCGGTGGAGATCGAGGCGCGCTTCACCGGCTCGGTCAAGAAGCCGCAGCTCGCCGTGCGCACCAACATCGCGCAGGCGGTGGCCAACGCGTTGCAGGAGCAGCTGGGTGAGGAAGTGCGCCGCGCCGAGGCGCAGGTGCGCGCGCGAGTCAACGAGCTCGTGGACGAGAAGGTGGCGGAGGCGCGCGCCGAGGCCGAGAAGATCAAGACGCTCGCCGAGACGCGGATCGCCGAGGAGCGCGCGAAGCTCGAGGCGCAGAAGGCGGCGCTCGAGGCGCGGCTGCGGGAACTGGTCAGGATTCCCGGGATCGGCTGAGGCGGTTCGAGGGGCGCGGCGCCTGTCGGCACCGCGCCCCTGCCACGGACCGCACACTTCTCATCGCGCCGGAGGCACCACCTTCCAGAACGCGATGCCGCTCGCCTGCTGTCCGATGTCCGCGGTGCCGACCTTCGCCCGCGCCGCGATGTCGATCACGTCCACCTTGCCGGGCATCGCGCCCACGCCTTCGCTCGTGACGAATGCGTAGCGTGAATCGGTCGACATCGCGACGCCATGCGCGAGCCGGTTGCTCGTCGCGATCTGCGCCACGCTCTCGCCGCTCGCGAGGTCGAAGATCTCGACCTTGCTCCCCGGCTTGATCGACACGACGAGATACCGGCCGTCCGGCGTGACGCCGAGGTTGTACGGGCCACGCGCCGTCTTGAAGCGGCGGGTCAGGGTCCACGAGGCCTGGTCGATCTCGAGGATCTCGTCCGACTTGTTGCAGGCGATGTAGATCTTCGCGCC
>JAYTNC010000405.1:0-7465 GCA_043748515.1 Gemmatimonadota bacterium
CGGCCCGCGATCATCTCACGGAGCGCGATCCCGAACATCGTCCCCGAATCGGTCGCCATGTCGAAGGCACTCAAGCAGCGCGGTTGGCGATTCGTCGGCCCGACCACCATGTACGCGCTGTTTCAGGCCATGGGCGTGGTGAATGACCATCTTGAGGGATGCCACCGGCGCCCGGAAGCGGCGCGTTCGCGCGCGGCTACGCGCGTGCCCCGAGCAACTGCTCCAGACGCTCGCGCGCGATGACCCGGGTGCGGGGATCGCCGAGACGGATCGCATCGGTGATCGCGACGAGCTGGTAGGTCGCTGGGGAGCGCTCGTACAGGAGGGGCGCCGCGGAATAGAGCGGGGCGAGTGAGAAGCCCTGCACGGCGGCCGGATGCATCGGCGCGGGCCAGACGACCACGTCGATCGCGTCGACCTCGGCCGAGAGCGGCGGCGCCGAGTAGGCGGTCGGGACTCCAGCGGTCAACGGCCCCTTCGCCACGGGGAAGGCGTAGCGGACCCCATGCGTGATGAACTCGACCAGAGCACGGCGATTCGCGGCCCTGGTGTTCGGCCGGAGAAGGCCGGCGAGGGCAAGGCGCCTCAGCGAGTTGTGGATCTGACTCGGCACGACGGCGAGCTCGTCCGCGAGGTGCGCCAAAGTCCCGGCCTCCGACGTGAGCCGGAGTCCGAGTACGACATCGAACGGTGAGGTTCGCGTGGCACTCATGTTCTATAATCTAGAAAACTGTAATGCATTGCGTAATAGATATATCTGCGATTACTCAATGATTTGATGACAAGTATGTCCCAGATCACGAAGTGCTCGGAGGCCCACAGATCGGTCCAGTTCCGCCGATTCATGCCAGCCCCCGTGCACCTCCCACCCCGGCCCGACAGTACGCGCCGATCTTCCCGGCGGTCGAGTCCCCGCGAACGGTGTTGAACCTCCCGACGAGCTGCGCCCGCGAGAGGCCTCAGGCCGCGTCCGGCACACCCGCCGTTCCGCTGGCCCCGCTGCCAGTCCCGCTGCCAGGCCCGCGCTTCTTGTCCGCGATCCAGCTCGCCACGCCCCCGCCGATCAGGACGGCGAAGATCACGCCGAGCAGCCAGAAGTTGGCGTCGTCGCCGAGCCAGAGCTTGATCCACTTGGCCGCGAGCATCTTCACGCCGACGATCGCGAGCACGAGCGCGAGAGAGACTTTGAGATACTTGAACCGCTGGATCAATCCCGCGAGCCCGAAGTAGAGCGACCGCAGGCAGAGGATCGCGAACACGTTCGACGTGAACACGATGAACGGATCGGCCGTGATCGCGAAGATCGCGGGGATCGAATCGACCGCGAAGATCAGGTCGGTCGTCTCCACGAGCACGAGCGCGACCGCGAGCGGCGTGAGGAACCGGCGCCCGTTGAGCGTGACGAGGAAATGCTGCTCGTGGTAGTGATCGGTCACGGGGAAGTGCCGCCGGAGCCAGCGCGTCACCCAGCTCTCCACCTCTTCTTCGTGCTCCTGCGTGCTCTGGAAGAGCATCCGCACACCGGTGAACACCAGGAATGCGCCGAAGAGGTACAGGATCCAGTGATAGCGCGCGACGAGTTGCGCGCCCACGCCGATCATGGTGCCGCGCATCGCGAGCGCGCCGAGGATGCCCCAGAAGAGCACGCGGTGCTGGTACTTGAGCGGCACACGCAGGTGCTCGAAGATCAGCGCGATCACGAACACGTTGTCCATCGAGAGGCTCAGCTCCACCACGTACCCCGTGAGGAACTTCACCGCGGCCAACCGGCCGTTGTTCACCTGCCCGTCGACGGCGTCGACGACGTCGCCGAGTCCGAGCCAGTGTCCGTTGTACGCCGCATAGATGAACACGGCGAACAGGATCGCCATCACCACGGTGCCGCCGGTGAAGAAGATCGCCTCGCGCAAGGTCGGCGCGTGCGACTTCTTGTTGAACACCCCGAGGTCGAGCGCGAGGACCAGCGCGATGAACAGGAGGAACCCGCCCCAGGCCCAGATCATCGAACACGCTCCGTCTCGACCCACGCGGCCCACTCCGGCTCGTTCACGCCAAGAGTGAGTTTCCCGCCGAATCGCGTGAGAGGCTGCTTGAGCAAGAGCGGTTCCTCGGACAACAGGGTCAGCCAGCGCTCGTCCGGAAGGCGCGACGCGCCCAACCCGAGCTCCTGGTATCGCTTCGATTCCTTGTCGATCATCGGCGTGAGCCCGAACTTCTGCACGAAACGCTGCAACTCGCCCTTGCTCGCCGCTCGCTCCTTCAGGTCCACGAAGTGCACCTTCACACGCCGTTCGCTCCAGAAACGGAGGGCACGGCGCGTGTCCTGATCCTTCTGCGTCCCGAACACCTGCACTTCCACCCGGTCTTCCCCCGATATTCCAGTTCCTCGCGGCCGCCGGCCGGCGCGTCGCGAACGCCGGAATCTACCGAGTCCCCACTGCCGAACCACCCGTCCTTTCGCCCCGCATGGTGGCTGCCCGGTCCGCACCTCCCGACGGTGTGGGGCAAGCTCGCCAGGCGCATCCCCGACACCCACGACCGGATCGAGCGCTGGCCGACTCCCGACGGCGACGCGGTCTCGGTCGCCCGACTCGACGGGCGCTCCCCGGACGCACCGATGCTCGTGCTACTTCATGGGCTCGAGGGGACCGTGCACTCCAAGTACGCGCAGGGATTCCTGCATCAGGCGCGCGCGCGCGGCTGGGCGGCGAGCCTGCTGATCTTCCGTACCTGCGACGGACTCATCCCATCCGTGCCGCGACTCTACCACTCGGGCGAAACGACCGACATCGATCACGTGATCCGGCGGCTTGTCGCCGAGCGCCCCGGCCGGCAGTTGATCCTCGCCGGTGTTTCGCTCGGCGCGAACGTCCTGCTCAAGTGGCTCGGAGAGCAGGGCACCGCCGTCCCCTCCGAGGTGCGCAGGGCCGCGGCGGTCTCGACGCCCTTCGACCTCGGAAAGGGTAGCCGCTTCCTCGAGCGCGGATTCTCCCGGGTCTATGTCCGACACTTCGTCCGTTCCCTCAGACGGAAGGCGTTGGCGGCCCTTGAACGGCATCCGCACCTTCCCGTCGACCGCGAACGCCTGTTGGCCGCGCGCACCTTCTGGGACTTCGACGACGTCTTCACGGGACCGGTGCATGGCTTCTCGGGTGCGGAGGACTATTACGCACGCTCGAGCTCCCTCCACTTTCTCCCGCGCGTGGCCGTGCCGACCCTGCTCTACTCCGCCGTCGATGACCCTTTCCTGCCGCCGGTCGTCCTCGAACGAGTTCGCGAAGTCGCGCGTTACAATGAGGCACTGACCGTCGACTTCACCCCGAAGGGTGGACACGTCGGTTGGGTCGCTGGCCCACCCTGGTCGCCCTCGTATTTCATGGAAGAACGGGTCGCCGGTTGGTTGGAGAAGGTCCCCTGAAAGGTTAGATTCGGGTGATAGCCATTCTCAACTACAGAGCTAAGGAAAGACCTTGAGCAGCTCCTCTGCTGAGTTCCACGACGACATCATCTATCCGAATACCGCGGCGTTCATCCTCGTCCACCTCGCGCCTCTGGCTGCGTTCTGGACGGGGGTGACCACGACGTCAGTGGTGCTCATGATCACCCTCTACGTCGTCCGGATGTTCGGCGTCACGGCGGGCTACCACCGGTATTTCTCGCACCGGTCGTTCAAGACCTCTCGCGTCGGCCAGTTCCTCTTCGCGTTCCTGGCGATGAGCTCGACGCAGAAGTCGGTCCTCTGGTGGGCCGCGCTCCATCGCCACCACCACCGCCACTCGGACACCGACGAGGACGTGCACTCGCCGGTGCATCGCAGCTTCTTCTACTCGCACATGGGCTGGATCTTCGACAAGAAGCACGACACCACGCGCCACAGTGAGATCCCCGATCTCACCAAGTATCCCGAGCTCATGTTCCTCGACCGTCATCAGCTGGTCCCGGCGATCGTCCTCGCCGTGGCCTGTTTCCTGATCGATGGCCTCCCGGGACTGCTCATCGGCTTCTTCCTGAGCACCGTCTTCCTGTACCACGGCACGTTCTTCATCAACTCGCTGGCGCACGTGCACGGCAAGCAGCGGTACGTGACGGGCGACGACTCACGCAACAACTGGTGGCTCGCCGTGATCACGCTCGGCGAAGGCTGGCACAACAACCACCACGCCTATCAGCGGTCGACCCGTCAGGGCTTCCGTTGGTACGAGATCGACATCACGTACTACGTCCTGAAGGCGATGAGTTGGGTGGGCATCGTGTGGGACCTCGGTGAGCCGCCGGTCGAAGTCGTCCGGAACGAGCGTCGCGTCGGGACCGCGGTCCTCGAGCGCGTCGCGCGACAGGTCGCGGAGCGCTTCCCAGCCGGGAGCTTCGCCGCCCAGATCGCGCAGGCCCGCGGGAACTTCGATTCGAACCCGAAGGTGGTCGAGATGCGCGCCAAGCTGGCGGCTGGACAGACCCGAGCCGAAGAGGCGTGGGCGGAACTGCAGCAGCACCTCCCGCACCTCCCGCACCTCCCGTCGGCCGCAGAGATCCGCGCACGCGCGCTTCAGATGTATGCGGAAGGACCGTCCACGGACGATATCGTGGCCCGTGCCCGGCAGGTCATCGCCGAGCGCTTCAGCTCCGAGCTCTTCCCGGAACTGCGCCCCGCGTTCGCGTAGGTCCTGACGAACGACTCCGTACTCTCGCACGTTATGGGGGTGGCGAATCGCCATCCCCATTTGCGTTGCGCCGCCCCTTTTCCGGAGATCTCCGCCATGACCGTTCGCTCCATCGCTCCGTTGCTCCTGGCTGCGCTCGCGGCCTGCTCCACGCAGCGAGTGACCTCCGACCGTCCGGCCGTTGTCTCCATGGCGGCGGACGACCATTCCGGTCACGACATGTCCGAGGCGACCGTGCGTGGCCCAACTGTCGCCGATGCGGCCGCCAGGACATCGCAGGCACAGCAGGGACGGATCGCTCCGGGTGCTCTTGAAGCGGCCGCGCGCCTTCAGGCCTCCACCCGGCATGCCGAATGGGCCATGATCCCGATCGCTCCCGGGAGCACGGATTCGATCGCGGCCTTCGTGGTGTATCCGGAGCGGCGCGACAAGGCACCGGTCGTCGTCGTCGTGCATGAGATCTTCGGCCTCTCGACGTGGGTCCGCAGCGTCGCCGACCAGCTCGCCGCCGACGGCTTCATCGCGATCGCACCCGACCTGCTGTCGATCGAGCGCGGCGGTGCCACGACCGACTCGCTCCCGTACGATCAGGCGCGCACGATGATCCGCAACGTGACGCCCGACAAGATGAACGCGATGGTCGCCGCCGTCGGGCGGTACGGGATGGCGTTGCCCGCCGCCGCAAAGAGCTACGGCGTCGTCGGCTACTGCTGGGGTGGGTCGGCGGCCTTCAATCACGCCGTCTTCAGCGCGCCGGGCATGAGCGCGTCGGTGGCGTTTTATGGAAGCGCACCCGCCGCGGCCGACGTCGCGAGGATCAGGATCCCGGTGCTCGGGCTCTACGGCGAGAACGACCAGCGTGTGAACGCGACCATCGCGTACACCGACTCGACGATGAAGGCGATCGGCGGCACGTACGTCAGCCGCATCTACACGGGCGCAGGTCACGGCTTCCTGCGCGCGCAGGATCAGCCCGCGAATGCCGAGGCCGCGAAGCAGGCTTGGCCGGAGACGGTGGCCTGGTTCCGGAAGTATCTCAAATAGGATGAAGGCTGGAGGATGAAGGCAGAAGGAAGCTGCGGAGCCCCTGAACCGGGCACCGCAGCTTCTTTCTTTCATCTTTCATCCTTGAGCCTTCAGCCTAAGAACGCGCCTCTCCGACCCACACGCCGAGCCACTCCGGAAGATTTCCGCTCATCTCGATCATGTCGTCGAAGTAGACAAGCCCCTTCTCCTCGAGCGCGACGACCAGGCCACCCAGCGCGTCGTCGTCATAGACGGGACCGATGGCGATGACGCCTCCCTCGACGCGGAACTCCTCGGGAGTGAGGTTCAGCCACGCGTCGATCGAGGCGCGGGTGAGTTCGGCGCGCTCGAAGGCGTCGCGGCGGATGAGCAGGGTCGGAGCGTTGTGAACGAGGGGCAGTGGCATGAGACGGTGGGGTCGAGGTCGCGTGGTGATGCCTTAAAAGTGAGGGGCGTCGTTCTGGGCGTACAGCACGGCGGATGAAGTCACGCGGTTGGTCGCGGCGGCGCGGGCGGCGGCGGGGCGGTTCGCGGACGAGTGAGCATTCGTGCGATATGAGCGGGCAACTGGGGAGTAGAACCCCGCTCCGCGCGGAGCGGTGAGAATCGAGCTGCGTTAGTGTTGAGATTGGGAGTATAATCCACGGATAGTGCAGTTTACGCAGCAGGACCCGATCGGGATCGCGGGTGGGGCGAATGTGTACGGCTTCGCGGGCGGGGACCCGGTCAACTTTGACGATCCGTTCGGCCTCTGCCCCGACGAGAAGAACCCAGCATGCAAGGTTGCCGGGGGCGTCTTTACGATGGCGGTAAGCGGTGCGGCGGGCTTCGGAGCCCTGGGAGCGCACTTCTCTGCTGGAGTCGCGATAAATCGGCGCGGAGACATGATGTTGTACGCACAAGCGGGACCGAGCATCGCTGTCGGCGTCGCAGTCGGTCCGGAGATCGGAGTGCAGCGCGGCTCGTTCAACGAACTCGTGAGTGCCTCCGATGCAACTCCCGGGCTTGGGTTGACCGTCGCGGCGCCTTCGCTGCCATCGGTCACCATCAGCGGGAGTGAGTCCGGTGGACTGACAGGGCTCGCAATCGGAACGAGGGGTGGAGCTGCGGTTTCGGGGAACATCACAAACGCCGCAGTCGGAAGCGGCACCATGAACATCCCACAGAAGGTTCGGGAGGCCAAGGAGGCGGTGATGCGATTCATCGGCGAGGGCCTCGCCGCTGCGCGTTGTGCGAGCGGCATCTGTACGCCATAGCGGAACTCGCGAGCCATCTTCAAGCGGCTCGCTTCTCACGGACTCGAGGCGAACGATGAGCGTGCGTGACGGAGTACATGTGGTGCTTCAAGTCGGCCTCGCGGCAGCGCTTACCTCCGCGGTGTACTTCGGGATTCGCGCGATGTCCAACAGATCACGATCCTCGACAATGATTCCCGACATGATGAATGGCCGGCGGGGTCTGCGCGGGCAGCTCTGGACAGACTTTGGGTCGCGGGAGGACTTCACACCCGAGGGCTGGAGATATCGGAACCGCGGTCTGGTTTCGACAATCTGTGCAATCATCTTGCTCGTAGCCGCGTGGCTTGCATGAGCTCCGGTGTGCGCGCGGCAGCCTTCCACCCGAAGGATCGGCGCGTTCGGATCAGCGAATCCATTCCCGCACATGCCTAACAGCACGTTCTGCAGCAACGGCCGTTCGGCGCGCCGGTCGTAGCCGCGAAAGCGGCGCTACGATTCCGCCTGCGGGCAGTTTACGCAGCAGGACCCGATCGGGATCGCGGG
>JAYTNC010000406.1:0-2462 GCA_043748515.1 Gemmatimonadota bacterium
TCGCGGCCGCGGGTGGAGTCGGTGGCGGCGGAGCGGGTGCTGCTCATGCCGCGATAGCTGACGACCTGTCCGCCAACGACCGATCCAGCGGCCGCCCCCGAACTTGGCGACGAATCAGTCGATTCGTATACAGATCGTCGGTCACATGTTTAGGGAATCGGCATTTTCTATGCGTGTCGGTTCGGAGGCTGACCCCGACCGCGCCACCTCAGCGCCAGATTCCACCGACGTCCATGAACTCGACGAGGAACCGAGGATTGAAGGAGGTCGTGAGCGCCTTCGCGTCCGCTACCTCCCCGACCTTGTAAGCGCGAATGCCATTTGTCGTTGAGACCCCCTTACGAACCTCCCATGCGTATAGGAGGAGATTCCCCGTCCCCTTAACGCGCAGCGAGTACGGTTCGACGACCCGACGTGACCCGTGGTAGGAGAACTCAACCAGCAGCCGATTCGCGGCCGCGAACCGTATCGTCTCGATCGGGGACCCTGAGCCCCAGCTTCGAATCGACCTTGCGGTGATGATCCGATCGCCCGCCGCCAACGGGATCGCGGATGGTCGTGGGCCGCGCGATGCTGCTGACGCTGTCGTGCGGGTCGCGGTCTCCTCGAGCCAAGCAAGCGCGCGCGGCAGACGCGCCAGCTGGTCCTCCAAGGCCGGAAGTGCGGGAAGCTGGTGGGCCAGCATGTTGGACCATTCGCTTGTCAACTCGCCGTTCGCGCGAACCGCCGATTCAAGCTCCGACGCGGAAGGCAGGTTCAGTCCCTTCGATTCGAACTTTCGTACCGCGACCGCGCGCAATCGTGCGGTCTCCTCGGCCGGCAACTCGATTGCCCCGAGCTGGATCACATCGTACAAGTCGCGCGGCCGAGAACGTTCGAACAGGGCGCGCGTTTTTTCGGCGACGAGCTCCGCGGTCGAGTACGACGTGACTCGCACGCGTTCGGGCAGTGCGTCCGAGTACGGGTGGAAGATCTCGCGCTGGACGGTCGGCGTCACGATAGGCTCGTGCTGGGTGATGTCGAACCGGATCTTCGGCGGACCCGGCTGCGACAGCGGCCCCTGGTAGCCCACCGAGGCCTCGAACGTCCGTTCGCCCGCGCGGTTCTGGCGAGCACGGATCGCGACCGAGCCCGCAGGGAAGACAAGTCCTGACCGTTCGGCGACCCACGCGGTGATTCGCGCCAGCGCGGCAGCGATCTCACCCTCCGCGTACTTCGCAGACGGCGTGAGCGTGAAGTCCAGGTCCTCGGAGAAGCGATACGTCTCGAGCACGCATTTCCTCAGGCAGGTGCCGCCTTTGAAGACCCACGCCTCCGCCGTCTCGATGTCTGCGCCGACCCCTGCGAGCATCCAGCCGAGAACGTAGTCCTTCTCCACGACACCTGGCGTGAGTTGCCACTCGCGCGCCAGAGCCAGGAGCTCCGCCTTCGGGATCACGTCGAATCCTCCGGAAGTCGGACGTTCACCCGCATGCCCCATCGCCCGACGAACTTGCCGCGGTCCGCGACCGCCGGATCGAATCGTACCTTTCCCGATCCGCGGTGTGCGTGCGCGTACTCGATCAAGGCTTCGGCACTCGGCCAGTAGTGCTCCGCGAGCACCCCAAGCCTACCCCGAGCCGCGCCGCTGGGCGATGCGCTCGCCTCGCGCAGCATTGCCGCGGGCGCGACGCGATCGTCGCGGACGGCGGCGTGAAAGATCGCGGCCAGCTGTCCGCCGCCGCCCACCCAGTGCGGATTCGCGCAGGCGTCCATCAACGTGCGCTCCACGCTCGACACGAGGACTCGCGCGTTTCCACGCCAGATTGTGACCAGGCCCGTCTGCGCGACGCGGCGCTCGCGCACCACGAGGAACTCGCTGCTGCCGACCTGCGCGCGCGACCGACGCACCGGACGCTCGGCGACGACGAGCGTGACGCGGAACAGCTGCTCCGTCAGTCCCCAGTGACCTGCCGCGGACCAACCTCCGATGTAGCATGGCGCGAAGGCGCGCGACGCGAGAACCCAGGGATCCTCGTCGGCCAGCGGCGTGTCCGCCGTGGCCTCAAGTGGTCGGATGGAGACAAGTCCGCGACGTACCGGGGTGAGCCACCCACTGCGAGCGAGTGCCGCGAGTCGCTTGGAGGCCGAAACGCGCGTCACCCCGAGCGCCGTCGCGGCAGCGGCGACCGTCACGAGGCCACCCTCTGCGATTGACGCGAGGAGGGCGATGACGTTTCTACTGGAGCGGGAGGGCGATTTGGACATTGAGAGCGAGAATAACAACCAACAATGGGTGCTATCGTCACTCGTAATGTACCGTTGGCTTCAGTCGGAGCGCAAGTCTTACTCATGTCGCAACTTCGGGCTCGAAACGTCGACTACGGCATCCAGAGTACGCAACCCGTCGCATCCCATCGCGCGGTCACGGAAGGAGCTCCCTGGCGAGCCGAGGCCTGTGGCAATGGATGCGCCTCGGCGTC
>JAYTNC010000407.1:0-2624 GCA_043748515.1 Gemmatimonadota bacterium
CTCGCGACGTCGCGTGGTCGCGTGCTGATTTTGGGCGGCGTGCGCGTGCGGATCCGCGGTGAGACGCGCCCCTGCGAGCGGATGGACGAGGCGCTGCCCGGGCTGCGCTCGGCGATGGATCCCGCGTGGCGCGGCGGGGCGTTCGGCGAGGTGCTCGACGACGGGCCGGTCGCGATCGGGGATGCGGTCGCTTGGGACGCGGGAACCGCGTAGGGACTTCGCTCACCCGGCTTCGGTCGTCTCCCGACCGACCGCGCGAAGTTCATCTCTGTCGTGATCGCGGCTCTCATGCCGGAGATCCCGCTCAGAACACCGCGACCACCGGACAGTTCACGAGCACACCCGCGGCCACGAGCCCCTCGAGCTTCGGATGCGCTCGGCCACTGCCTATCGGCAACAGCGCACCGACCCGCGCACGCGCCGCGACTTCGATGAAGCTCAGCAGGCGTTCGCGTTCGCCGTCGCGCACCGCAGGGGGGACCAGACCGCCATGTGCAGATCCCACAGCGGAGTGTACTCGCGCGTGCCGGGCATCTCCTCGAGGATGTTCCCCGGATCGCCTTCGCCCCGCAACGCCGAGCGAAGGCCATGGCGCTGCAGTGAATCCTCGGCGACGGTCGGGCCGTTGACGATCGCGACGAGTCCGATGCGCACCCCATCGCCCGGCGAGCCCGCCTGTGCGAGCGGTGCGAGCGCCGGTGCCCAGGTGGCGCCTTCCATCGCCGCGACCATGGGATCGGTCGCCTCGGTCGAGAGGTACCAGACCGTGCGCCCGAGCGCGTCGCCGCGCGTCACGCGCATCACCGCGAAAAGGAGTTGGCGGTCGATCCGCACGATGCGATCGAGAGCGCCACTCGCCGACGCGATCGCCGGCGCGTTCAATACGGTGCCGTCCGCGAGTTCCACCAGTGGCGAGTAGCCTTCGCGAGCGATCGACCCGGGGGGCGCCTCGACCGGCGGGAATGCCGAGTTGGGCGCGGGCCGCACGACGCGAGTCGGCGCGAAGTCCACGTCCGCCGGCACGTCGAGACGACCATTGATGAACGTGCCGCGCTGCGCGAACACGGTTCCGCGCAGCGCACTCAGTCGCGGCGCCCAGTTCACGCGCCGGCGCGCGGCATCGGCGGAGTCGGACGATTTGGTGACGACGAACCAGGCGGCCGCGCCTCCCGCACGCCCGGAGACGATCGGCAGGAGCGCGAGTCCGGTCGTGGTGTCGACCGCCTGCGCCGCGCCGAGTGTGGGCTTGAGCATCCGGTCCGTGGGCGCGGAGCGACCCGCGCAGGCTGCGGCGAGCGTGACCAGTGTGAGACCAGCGAGCCGCTGCGGAGCCCCGATCCTGCTGCGGAGGATGTTCATGGCAATGGAACACAAGGCGCCGCTCGCGGGTTTCCTCTGGGTTAGTGCCGAGGTCGGCGCCTTTCGTGCTTCCGCGCGCTCAACCCCACGGACCACATGACACCCACTCGCCTGGCGCACGCTCGACCACATTCCGCGCTCCGCGTACGCGCGACCATCGCCGCGTCGCTTCTCTTGTGCGCAGCGTCACCACTGCGCGCGCAGTCCACGCTCCTCGACTCGCTGCGTCCCGCGGTCGAGCGTGCGGTCACGCGAGGCGAATGGACCACGCTCGACGCCGCCGCGGTCCGCTTGCGCACCGCGATCGCCGGACCGGACGCCCGCGACCCGTGGACGCACTACGACCTCGGCTACGTGCTCCACCGCCGCGCGAGCGCACTGCTGATGGCGAAGCGGACCGAGCAGGCGAAGCCATTGCTGGAGGAGGCCGAGCGCGCCCTCGCGCGGGCGCAGTCACTCGGCGGCGGCGCGACCGCGACCGCGCTGCGCGGTGCCGTCACCGGACAACTGGCGGGTACCGGCGGCGCGCTCAACGCCATGCGGATGGGACCGCGCTCGTTCAAGCTGCTCGACGAAGCGATCGCGGCCGCACCGCGCGACCCGCGGGTCGCGCTGCTGAACGGGATGTCGCGCCTCAACGCGCCACGGGCCTTCGGCGGCGGGCCGGCCAAGGGCGAGCCCGAACTGCGCCGCGCCGTCGCGCTCTTCGCGAGCGACGCGCCCACCGCACAAAGCCCGAACTGGGGCCGCGCCGACGCCCACATCTGGCTCGGCATAGCACTCGAGCAGCTCGGCCGCCGCGACGAGGCCCGTGTCGAACTGCAGCGCGCGCTCGCGATCGCGCCGGCGCACGTCTGGGTCACACGGGAACTGCTCCCCCGGCTCGACGCCGCCCGATAGTCCCCGATCACTCGCCGATCAGCCGCCTGGCCGGCGCACCACCCTCGAGCGGAAACCCTCGCGGACGCCCCTCGTAGGGTGGGCACACCCTCCGGGAGCGACACCATGTGGCAGATCCTCAAGACCCTGCTCATGCAGGGCATCATCGCGAAGACCGCGCTGCGCTCGTTCGGCTGGCTCGCATGGTTGCTGCCCGCCGGAGCGATCCTCCAGTGGATCGGGCTGCCGCTGCTCTCCGTGCTCGGCGTGCTCGCGCTTCCGGTGCTCGTGCTGCTCTTCGTGATCGGCCTGCCGATCTTCGTCGTGCTGATCTTCGGCAGCCTGCTCATGTCGCTCGTCGGCGTGCTGATCACCGTCGGCACGGC
>JAYTNC010000408.1:0-2052 GCA_043748515.1 Gemmatimonadota bacterium
GTCCCGTTGTTCGCGCTCTGGTATGCGGTCGCTGGCGCGGAGGCGCGGACGTCGGAGATGACTGCGGCGAGCGCGTACTGGCCCGCGGCCTTCGCGCTCGCGCTCTCGCTGGTGTCGCTCGCGCTCGGCGCGCGCGGCGTCCGTCGCGGTCTCGTGAGCAGCCTCATCTTCGTTCTCGCGGTCACGATCCTCACGGCAGGGAACGCGGTGAACGCGCCGCCCTGGTCGGCCGTCACGTACGCGCTGCTCGGTGCGCTCACCGCGCATGCGTCGCGGCGCCGTGCGGCCGCGACTGAGGACGGCGGACCCGACACGTGGTTCGAAGTGGTCGGGGCGCCGCTGCTGCTGCTGTTCTGCGCGGTGGCCGTGGACGACCGCTACAAGGCGCCGGAGGGAGCGGCCATCGCGGCGGCGTGGGTGGCCCTGACGGTCGTGTTCCTCCTGCTCGACGGTGCCACGCGGCGCTCGCGACATCTCGCCGTCATCCTCACGGCGGCGTTCGTCGCGTCGGTCGGTCTCTTCCACGGCAACGAGGTCGCGCGCGTGGCCGCGTTCTCGACGGTCGCGGTTCTCGCGGTGTTCGCGTTCGAACGCTTCCGCGGCACGGCGCTCTTCCTGCCGATCGGTCTCTCGCTCTTCTTCGGCGCGCTCCGCTCGTTCATCCTCTACGATCGGCGCGACGCCTGGACGTACACGCCGTTCATGAACGAGCTGGCACTCGCGGCCGCGACGGTGGTCGCGGCGGCGCTGCTCCTCTCGTGGGTCGCGCCGCCGGTGCTGGCGACGCCGGGCACACGACCGGGCCCGTGGCGTGACGACACGACACTCACCATGCTGCGAGTGCTCGGTCCGCTCGCGGCCTTCGTCTGGGTGCGCGCGGAACTCGCCGAGGCATTCTCCTCCGACATCGCGACCTTCCTGATGATCACCTACTACGCACTCACCGGCGTCGGTGCGATCCTCCTCGGCCGCGCGCGCGCCGTGAGCGCGCTGAGGCAGACCGGGCTCATACTCTCGCTCTATGCCGCGTGGAAGGTCGTCATGGAGGCGAGCGACGTCGATCGCATCGGGCTCCGCGTCGGCAGTTACCTCGTCGTCGGCGTGTTCCTGCTCGGCGTCGGGTACCTGTATCGCGCCGGGGTGCCGGACGTGGCTTCGGAGTCATGATCCGGATCCTCCGCGCGCTCCTCCTGGTCGCCGCATTCGCGGCGGCCCCGTTGCGATCGCAATCGGCCGCGCCAAGTCGCGGCACGCTGTACATCGTCGGCGGCGGGCCGCAGCCCGCGGCACTCGTGCGGGAGTTCGTCGATCTCGCCGGTGGTCGCGGGAAGGCGCGCATCGTCGTCTTCGCCATGGCGAGCGCGACAGGCCTCGCCAGCGGAGAGGAGAAGGCCGAACAACTGCGTGGGCTCGGCGCGCAGGCGCGGAACGTGTGGGTCACGCGCGACCAGGCGATGACCGATGCGATCGCGCGACTGCTCGATGGTGCCACCGGCATCTGGTTCGGTGGCGGCGACCAGGGGCGACTCGCCGACGTGCTGCGCGACACGCCGACCGAACGCGCCATCCACGCGCGCTACGCGTCCCGATAGCACGCTCTCGTGGGTCACCATCGCCCGCGAGAACGCGATCACGACCGACGACTTTGGCCTGATCGGCGACGTCATCATCGACCAGCATTTCCTGCGACGCAAACGCCACAACCGGTTGATCAGCCTCGTGCTCGCGCGCGCGCCGCACCTCGGCGCCGGCATCGACGAGTCGACGGCGCTCGTGGTGCACGCGGACGGCACGTGGAGCGTGCGGGGCGTGAGCACGGTCGTGATCTACGACGCGCGTCAGGCGGCGGTCACGCCGGCAGGGCAGGTCCTTGGCGCGTCGGGGATGCGGATGCATGTGCTGCCCGCCGGCTCGACGTTCGATCCGCGCAGCGGGACCGCGGTGCTGGGTGCGCCACCGCGCTGACGATCAGCGATTCGTATCGAGGATCCGCGCGATCTCCGTGCGCAGGTCGCGCAGGTGGATCCGCGTCATCGCGTCGCCGGCCTTCGG
>JAYTNC010000409.1:0-3629 GCA_043748515.1 Gemmatimonadota bacterium
CGCACGCGCAGGTGGATCGTCGAGTGGTCCGCGAACTTGCAGGCATTCGACAACAGATTGAGCAGGACCTGACGCACGCGCGTCAGGTCGGTGTGCATCTCGCCGGCGCCGTCGGCGACTTCGACCACCAGCGTGTTCGCGTTTCGTTCGACGAGCGGGAAGACGGTCGTCGCGACGTCGTGCACCACGGTTCCCACCGCGAACGACTCGGCGAACAGCTCCATCTTGCCGGCCTCGATCTTCGAGAGATCGAGCACGTCGTTGATCAGTGCGAGGAGGTGCCGCCCGGCCGCCCCGACCTTCTGTACGTCGGCGAGGATCGGATCCCCACCGCGATCACGCAACTCCTCCTCGACCATCTCGCTGTAGCCGATGATCGCGTTGAGCGGGGTGCGCAACTCGTGGCTCATGCCCGCGAGGAACTGACTCTTGGCACCGTTCGCGGCCTCGGCTTCGCGCCGCGCGAGGAGCAACTCCGAGATGTCGTGATAGAGTGCCATCAGACCGAGTCGCTCGCCATCCACGATGACGGGCACGCCGAGGATCTCGACATCCACGACGGAGCCATCCTTGCGCCGCCGCTGACCGATCGCCTTCACCGGGCGGTTCCGCAGCGCCTGCTCAGTGTACGCCACGGCGTCGATCCGCGTCTCCGCCGACGTGATCAGGTCGTCGAGGTTCTTTCCGACCACGTCCTGTTCCCTGTACCCGAAGAGCCGTTCGAACGCCGGATTGCACTCGACCACGTCGTGCCGGTTGTCGAGGGTGACGATCGCGACCGGACTATTGATGACCAAGTCGCGGAAGTACTGCCGCTGCTGGCGCGAGGCGGTGAAGAGGCGCGCGTTCTCGATGGCGATCGCCGCCTGCGTGGCGAAGAGACCGAGCAGGCGGAGGTCCTCCGGACCGAAGATGCGGCGCGGATCGGCGTGGACGCAGGCGATCGCGCCGACCAGGCGCGTGCCGATCAGCAACGGCACCGCGATGACGGTCTGGACCGTGCTCTGCGTGTACTGGAGACTGCGGGCGGCCCACTCCTGGTAGCGGGGGATGATGAGCGGTTCGCGCGTCTGTGCCACGCGGCCCATCGCGCCTTCTCCGTACGCCATGCGAGAACCGACGGCATCGGTGCCCATCTGGCGACTTGCCTCGATCACGAGCGCCTGCTCGGCCTCGTCCACCGTCGCCAGCTCGCCGCCGCTGACGTCGAGCAGGGTCACGGCGCGCTGCAGCACGCGCTCGAGCACGGACGAGAGTTCAAGCTCGCCAGAGAGGTCGGTGAGGGTCTCGAGCAGCGCCTGCTGTTCCTGCTCCCGCCGACGCCCGGCGTCGAAGACGCGCGCGTTCTGGATCGCGATGCCGGCGTGCGAAGAGAAGAGGTTGAGGAGCCGGACGTCGGGCTCGCCGAACCGGCGCTTCGGATTCTTGTCCATGAACGCGAGCACGCCGACGAGCCGGCCAGCAACGAGCAGGGGCGCGACCATCACGCCATGGAACTCCGCCTCCGCGTACTGCACCGACCGGCCCTGCCACACGCGATAGTCGTCGATGATGAGCGGCTCGCGAGTCTCGACCACGCGTCCCATCGCCCCTTCACCGCGCTTGAATCGCAGGCCGGTGGTGTCGCGTCGGCCCACGTTGCGGCTCGCGACGATCGTCAGATCCTCGGTGGCCTCGTTGTAGATGGCGAGCTCGCCGTGGCTGACGCCGAGCAGGGTGACGGCGCGGTCGAGCACCGACTGGAGCAGGGTCGGGAGGTCGAGTTGTCCCGAGAGGTCCGCGAGGATCGCGCGCAGCGCCTCGTCCTCCGCTGCGCGCGCCTGCAACGCGCGCAGCAGCCGGTCGCGTCCGATGGCGATGCCCGCCTGCGTGGCCGCCGAGGTCAGGATCTCGAAGTCCTTCGAGTCGAAGGCGTCCACGCGGTCGCTCTCGACGACCAGCACGCCGACCAGCTGCCGATTGACGAGGAGTGGGACGTCCACCTCCGAGCCCTGATTGCGCGTCGGCAGATACTGCGTGGACGTGGTGACCTGCGGGGTGTAGTGCAGGCGGCCGTCCAGCAGGGGCCGCTCGCTGAGTCCACTGCCCGGCTTGATGCGCAGCCCGACCTGCGCGCTCGCCTTGCCGGCGCTGGCGACGAGCACGCGCTCTCCGGTCGCCGCGTCCACGAGCAGCAGCGCAAGGAAGTCGAAGCCGAGCGAGGCATCGTGCAGGCCGGACACGACGGCACGACAGATGTCGTGCTCGTCCTCGGCGCCGGCGATCGCCGCGCTCATCCGCAAGAGCGCGGCCTGGTGCCGCATCGAGGAATCTCGCGACGCGATCGGGGTGGCCTTCTTCACCACCTTCTTTATCGGGTGCTTCGGCGGCTGTCGGTTCGCCATGGTGTGTCTACTCCGCGATGGCAGAAGGCGAGTGCGCCCGCACGAGTCGCGCGACTTCCACGAGGAGATCCTCGCGCGAGCGGCCGCCTTTCTGCACGACGGCCTCGACGCCGCCGCTGAGTCGCGCGCGATCCTCATCGGTGAGCACCTTGGCCGTGATCACCACCACCGGGACGTCGTGCCACGCACGGTCCGCGCGGATCGCCTCGATGAACTGGAAGCCGTCCATTTCCGGCATCATCAGGTCGAGCAACACGACGGCAGGACAATGCTCACGCATCCTCTCGATGGCGATGCGTCCGTTCTCCGCCTCGTCCACCGTCCAGTGCGCACGGCGGAGCGTGCGCACCATCAGGGAGCGCGTCGGTTCGTCGTCCTCGACGACGAGGACGCGGTGGCCGGGGCCGCGCGCGCCGACGCGCTCGAGCGTGGCGAGCAGGCGGGCGCGGTCGATCGGCTTGGTGAGGTATTCCGAGGCGCCGAGTGCGATGCCGAGTCGCGCTTCGTCGAGGACCGTCGCCATCACGACCGGGATCCCGGCGAGCGCGGGATCGGCTTTGAGCGCGGAGAGCACGGCCCATCCGTCCATGCCGGGCATGATCGCGTCGAGCGTGATCACGTCGGGCGGGAAAGCGCGCGCACGCGCGAGACCGGTCCGTCCGTCGGATGCCTCCTCGACCCGGTAGCCCGCGCGCGTGAGGTGATTGCGCATCAGGGCGCGGGCGGTCGCGTCGTCATCGATCACGAGGACCGTCAGTCCATTCCCCTCTGCGGCCGATCGCGAGGCGGCGTCCACCGGCAACTCGGACCGCGCCGCCGCCCCGGGCAAGCGGACCGTGAATGCGGACCCCTCGCCCGGCACGCTCTCGACGACGATCTCGCCCCCCATCCCCTGCGCGATACGCCGACTGATCGCGAGCCCGAGCCCCGTGCCGCCGTAGCGTCGGGCGGTCGTCGCGTCGGCCTGTGTGAAGGCCTCGAAGAGCCGCGACATCTGCTCCGCCGTCATTCCGATCCCCGTGTCCGACACACGGAACACGAGTCGGTCGCCCGCCGCGCCGCGCTCGCGGCCGGCCGAGAGCGTGACGACGCCGCTCTCGGTGAACTTGCAGGCGTTCGAGAGCAGGTTGAGGAGCACCTGCCGCACGCGCGTGAGGTCCGCGTGCATCGTGCCGACGTGCTCGTCGATCTCGACGACCAATCGGTTGCGATTCTTCTCGACGAGCGGGCGCACGGTCGTCGCCG
>JAYTNC010000410.1:0-2152 GCA_043748515.1 Gemmatimonadota bacterium
GTGGCGGCGGAGCAGTGCCAGCAGCTCGCGCAGGCCGGTGTGACCGAGTTCCACTTCTATACGCTGAACCGGGCGGATCTCACTTACGCGCTGTGTCACGTGCTCGGACTGAGGCCTTCTTCTGGGACGATGAAGGATGAAGGTGGAAGGATGAAAGTGGACGGCGATGCGGGGGCTTCCCTGTGACGACCTTTTCGCGTGAGCAGCGGATCGCGGCGCTGCATGCCGAGGCGGCCAAGCGGCTGCTGATCATCGACGGCGCCATGGGCACGATGGTGCAGCAGTACCGCCTCTCCGAGGCCGACTACCGCGGCGAGCGCTTTGCCTCGTGGGCGCACGACGTGAAGGGGAACAACGACCTGCTCGTGCTCACCCGTCCCGACGTCATCGGCGGGATCCATCGCGAGTACGTCGAGGCCGGCGCCGACATCGTCGAGACGAGCACCTTCAACTCGACGCGCATCGCCATGGCCGACTACGGCATGGAGGAACTCGTCCGCGAGTTGAACGTCGAGGCGGCGCGGCTCGCGCGGCGCATCTGCGACGAGGCCGAGGCGAAGGACGGCCGGCCGCGCTGGGTGGCCGGCGTACTCGGCCCCACCAACCGTACGGCGAGCATCTCGCCCGACGTGAATGATCCCGGGGCGCGCAACGTCACCTTCCAGGCGCTCGTCGACGCGTACGTCGAGGCGACCGAGGGCCTGCTCGACGGCGGCTCCGACATCATCCTGATCGAGACGATCTTCGACACGCTCAACGCGAAGGCGGCGATCTTCGCGGTGGAGCAGGTGTTCGCCGCGCGCTCCATGCGCGTGCCGATCATGATCTCGGGCACGATCACCGACGCGTCGGGCCGGACGCTCTCGGGGCAGACGACCGAGGCGTTCTGGAACTCGACGATGCACGCCAAGCCGTTCAGCGTCGGACTCAACTGCGCGCTGGGAGCCAAGGAACTGCGCGCGTACGTGCAGGAGCTCGCGCGCGTCGCCGACTGCTACGTGACGGTGCATCCGAACGCCGGCCTCCCGAACGAGATGGGCGGCTACGACGAGACGCCCAACTTCACGGCGAGCATCCTGCGCGAGTTCGCCGAAGCGGGACTGGTCAACGTCGTCGGTGGCTGCTGCGGCACCACGCCGGCGCACATCCAGGCGATCGCCGAGGCGGTGCGCGGCCTGCCGACGCGCCGGATCCCCGACATCCCGAAGCGCCTCCGCCTCTCGGGGCTCGAGCCGCTGGTGATCGGCCCCGACTCCAACTTCGTGAACGTCGGCGAGCGCACCAACGTCACCGGCTCCAAGAAGTTCGCCGAGCTCATCCTCGGCGGGCACTACGACGCGGCGCTCGAGGTCGCGCGGCAGCAGGTGGAGGCCGGCGCGCAGATCATCGACATCAACTTCGACGAAGGGATGCTCGACGCCGAGGCGGCGATGACGAGGTTCCTCAACCTCGTCGCGACCGAGCCGGCGATCTCGAAGGTCCCGATCATGATCGACTCGTCCAAGTGGCGCGTGATCGAGGCGGGGCTGCGTTGCGTGCAGGGCAAGGGGATCGTGAATTCGATCTCCATGAAGGAGGGCGAGGCCGAGTTCCTGCGGCAGGCGACGCTCGTCCGCCGGTACGGCGCCGCGGTGATCGTGATGGCGTTCGACGAGCAGGGCCAGGCCGACACGGTCGAGCGGAAGGTCTCGATCTGCGAGCGGGCGTACCGTCTCCTCACGGAGCAGGTCGGTTTCCCGCCCGAGGACATCATCTTCGATCCGAACATCTTCGCGATCGCGACGGGCATCGAGGAGCATGAGCGCTATGCCCTCGACTTCATCGAGGCGACGGGGATCATCAAGCAGCGCTGCCCGCATTCGCGCATCTCGGGCGGCGTGAGCAACGTCTCGTTCTCGTTCCGCGGCAACAACGCGGTGCGCGAGGCGATCCACTCGGTCTTCCTGTACCACGCGGTGAAGGCCGGCATGGACATGGGCATCGTGAACGCCGGCGCCCTCGTGCTCTACGAGGACATCCCGGCCGACCTGCGCGAGCGCGTCGAGGACGTGGTGCTCGCGCGGCGCGGCGACGCGACCGAGCGGCTGCTCGCCGTCGCCGACGACGCGAAGGGCCAGGCGCAGAAGCAGAAGGTGGACCTCAGCTGGCGCGA
>JAYTNC010000411.1:0-18420 GCA_043748515.1 Gemmatimonadota bacterium
GCCGTCCTGTTGGTCGGAGCGCTCTACGGTTTCGTCGTCGTACTGCAGCGGCGCGCCCGCCGCGTTTCTGAGCGCGCAGCGCGCATCTCCGCCGACCGCGCGCTGCGCATGGTCCAGGCATCGATGGATGGCGTCGTCGTGCTCGACGGGGACGGACGCTTCATCGAGGTCAACGACGTCGTCGCGGAGATGACGGGCTACAGTGCGGCGGAGTTCGGCGCGATGCGTCTGGAAGACGTGAAGGTGTCTGACGGCGGCGAGTCCGAGGCGGCGGCCACGATCTCGCGCATCAAGTCGGGTGCCACCCGACGGTACCTGAGCCAGTGGCGCCGGAAGGACGGGCGCATCATCGACGTCGACGTCAGCGCCTCGTTCCTGCGCACTGAACGATCCGAACAGATCTACGCCTTCATCCGCGATGTCACCGAGACCCTGCGCCGCCGGCGCAGCCTCGAGCGCCTCAACCAGCTCTACCAGTTCGTCAATCACGCGAGCGAGGGCAGCGTCGTCGCGCGCTCCGCGGAGGAGGCCTATGAACGCATCTGCCAGGCGGCCGTCGATGATGCCGGCTTCCGCATCGCCTGGGTCGGGAAGGTCGAGCCGTCGGAGCATGTCGTGCATCCCGTGCGGTGCCACGGCGCTCCCCAGCGAGCGCTCGATCGTGTCGTGGTCACGCTCGACCCCGGTCTCCCCACGAGCCAGGGGGCCGCGGTGCGCGCGGTCCTCCAACGGCGCGTCTGCGTCGGTACCGACCTCGAGAACGACGCCGCGACCGCCGTGCTCCGGCGACTCATGCCCGAACTCGCGCTCCGCTGGGAAGTCGCCTGCCCGATCGTGATCGACGGCGAGGTCTCTGCCGTGATCGTCCTCTACACCGAGGACCCTGACCCGCTCGAGCCCGAGGCCATCACGCTCATCGGCGAGGTCGCGCGCCTCGTCAGTCTCATCGTGCAGTCGCTCGCCTCCGCCGAGCGCGTCGCGCGGAGCGAGGCACGGTTCCGGCAGCTCTTCGACCGGTCGCCGCTCCCGCACTACGTGATCGAGGAGCGCAGCGGCCGCATCACGCGGGTCAATCGCGCCCTCACCGCGCTCTTCGGGTACGAACTCGCCGACCTGCCCGACGTGACGACGGTCATGGAACGGTTCTATCCCGATCCGACCTACCGCGCCATGCTCGGAGAATCGGAAGCGCGGCAACTCCGCGACCTGAAGTCCGACACCCCGGTCATCCGCACGGCCGACATCTCCATCCGTTGCAAGAACGGGCACGAGGTCTACGCGCAGGCCTTCGTCACGCGCACCGATGACGAACTCATCGTCTCGTGGGTCGACCTCACCGAGCTCCGCTCGAACCAGCTGCTCCTGAGCGAAGCACAACAGATGGCCAGCATCGGCAGCTGGGACATCGACCAGCGCTCGGGCGCCGTCCACTTCTCACCCGAGCTCCATCGCATCCTCGAGCTCGAACCCGACGCGCACCCGGCGACCGACCTCTACTTCCGCCGTGTCGTCCCCGTCGAGCTCGGCCTGCTGCAGCAGGTCTTCGCCCGCCTGCGCAACGAGCAGGAGCCGATCGTCCTCGAACACCGCCTGCAGTTCCCCGACGGCCGCACCAAGACCGTCGTGCTGCGCGCACTCACGCACTTCGACACCGAGGGCGCTCCCCTCCGCTCCATCGGCTCGGTGCAGGACGTGACGGCGCAGGCGGAGACACGGCGCGACCTCGAGCGCTATCGCGACCACCTCGAGGACCTCGTCGCCGCCCGCACCGGGGCGCTCGCGAAGGCCAACGCCACGCTGCAGACCACCGACAAGCGACTCAAGGCGATGCTCGCCATGAGCCAGCGCGCCTCGGCCCTCGACGAGCGGGAGATCTACCAGCTCGGGATGGACGAGGCCGTGCGGCTCACCTCGAGCGACTCGGGCTATATCCACCGCATCAGCGACGACCAGACGCGGATCGAGTTCGCCCTCTGGTCGAGCGGCATCGACGAACACTGCCGCACCGCTCTCGAGTCCCGTTTCCCCGCCGATCAAGCCGGCGTCTTGGTCGACTTGCTCCTGCAGCGCACGAGCCTGGTCCAGAACGACGTCGCGCCGGCGCCCATCCACCTCGGCGCCCCGGTCGGACAGAGCGTGCTCCAGCGCCACATGTCGGTCCCGGTGATCGAGGGCGAGAAGGTCCGCCTCCTGATCGGCGTCGGCAACAAGCCCGACGAGTACGACCACTTCGATGTGCAGGAACTGCAGTTGATCGGGCACGACATCTGGACGATCGTGAGCCGGCGTCGCGCCGAACTCGCGCTCGAACGGGCGTTCGAGGCCGTGCGTGCGAGCGAAGAGCGCTTTGCCTTCGCGATGGACGCCTCCTCCGCGGGCATCTGGGACTGGGACTTCAAGACCGACCGCATCGACGCCAGCGCCGTCTGCTACACCATGCTCGGCTTCCGGCCCGGCGAATTCGAGCTCACCGGAGAGCGGTTCCGCGAACTGCTGCACCCCGACGATCGCATCCGCATCGAACGCGACGCGTCCGCACAGCTCGCCGCGCTGGGCGGCTTCGCGCTCGAGTACCGGCTCCGCGCGCGCGACGGCTCGTGGCGCTGGATGCTCAGCCACGCCAAGGTCACCGCACGCAACGCACGCGGCATCCCTACGCGCGCCGTCGGCACGCACACCGACCTCACGGCCCGCAGGACCGCCGAAGACGAGCTCCGCACCGCCAAGGAGCAGGCCGACGCCGCGAACCGCGCCAAATCCGCCTTCCTCGCCGTCATGAGTCACGAGATCCGCACGCCGCTCAACGGCGTGCTCGGCATGGCGGAGGTCCTCGCGGAGAGCTCGCTCCCCGCCAAGGATGCCGATGCCGTCCGCACCATCCGCACCTCCGCCAGCAACCTGCTCAGCCTCGTCGACGACATCCTCGACTTCTCCAAGATCGAGGCCGGTCGCCTCGACCTCGAGTACGCCGACACGTCGATCCCCGATATCCTCGAGGACGTCTGCGCCGGGCTCACGCCCGCCGCGACGCGCCGGCAGGTGGAACTCTCGTTCTTCCTCTCGCCGTCCATCCCGCAACTCGTCCGCTCCGACGCCGTCCGCCTGCGCCAGATCCTCTACAACCTCGTCGGCAACGCGGTGAAGTTCAGCGGCGGCCGCAGCGACCGCGTGGGACGCGTCACCATTCGCGTCACCCGCGCCGACACCGACGCGCTCGCACTGCGCTTCACGGTGCAGGACAACGGAATCGGCATGGCCTCCGAGACCATCGACCGGCTCTTCGGGTCGTTCATGCAGGCCGAGGCGTCCACCACGCGACGCTTCGGCGGCACCGGGCTCGGACTCGCCATCTGCAAGCGCCTCACCGATCTCTTCGGCGGCTCCATTGGCGTCGTCAGCGAACTCGGCCGTGGCTCCACCTTCACCCTGACCGTTCCGGTCGAGCCGTCCGACGAGCAGCCCGACCGCCATCTCTCCGACGTGCGCGGTATCCACTGCGTCGTGGTGCGCGATCCGCTCGATCCGCAGGACATCGACGACCTGGCCGAGCAGCTCGCGCACGCGGGGGCGGTCCTGACCTTTGCGGCCACGCCGGACGAGGCGATCGCTGCGGCCGGGCGGCTTCCGCGTCTCGTCGTCATCATCGAACGCCTCCCCGACGGCACCGATGTCGCAGGGCCGGTCGCCGTTGAGGACAAGATCCCTCACGTGCGCATCACGCATGGGCAGCGGCGGACCGCGCGCATCCTCGGTCCGAACTCCGTGACGATCGATCGCCAGAACCTGCGCGAGCAGAGCTTTCTCCGCGCGGTCGCGATCGCCGCCGGCCGCGCCGCGCCCGAGGTCCTCCACGATCCGGTCGAGACCCCGCTCGTCGAGGCCGACGCGCGACCGCACTCGATCGCCGAGGCGCGCGCACTCGGCCGCCTCATCCTCGTCGCCGAGGATGACGAGATCAATCAGAAGGTGACGCTGCGGCAACTCAAGCTGCTCGGCTATACCGGTGAGATCGCGACGAATGGGCGCGACGCGCTCGCCATGTGGCGGCGCGGCGGCTACGCGATGCTCCTCACCGACCTGCACATGCCCGAGATGGACGGCTATGCGCTCACGCAGGCCATCCGCAACGAGGAGCGCGGCGGTGATCGGTTCCCGATCGTCGCGCTCACGGCCAACGCGCTCCGCGGCGAGGCGACGCACGCGCGCGCGGCGGGCATGGACGACTACCTCACCAAGCCGGTCCCGCTGCGCGCACTCAAGCGGGCGCTCAAGCAGTGGGTCGGCTCGCGCGACGGCGCGGCCATCGTCGAGCCCCTGTTCGCGGATCCCCTGCGCGACACCACGCGTCCGCCTGCTCCTCCCGCCCTCGACCGTTCGGCACTCGCGGCGCTCGTCGGCAACGACCCCGCCGTCATCGACTCCTTCCTGCGCGAGTTCGACGAGTCGGCTCGGCGGCTTGCGGACGCGATGCGCGCCGCGTACGCTCTGAACCAACTGGGGGAGGTCGGCAACATCGCCCATCGGCTCAAGTCGTCGGCGCGGACGGTCGGTGCGGCGCGGCTCGGCGACCGCTGTGCTGACCTCGAGGCCGCCGTACAGCACGCGAATGCCGGCGATGTGCGCGCCGCGCTCGACGCCTTCACCGCCGAGCAGGAACGCGTACAACAGGATCTCGCCCGACTGTTCCATCCCGCCTGACCTCTCTTCCTTCTCCCCACCTGCACGAGCGCTCCCGATGCGGATCCTGATCCTGGACGACGATGCGTTCGCGCTCCGGCTCGTGCGCGTCCAGCTCGAGCAGCTCGGCTTCACCGACGTCACCGCGCACGAACTCCCGCGCGAGGCGCTCGCGGTGCTCGAGGCCGACGTCTCGGCCGCGGACGTCATCCTGCTCGACCTGCAGATGCCGGAGATCGACGGCATCGAGTTCCTGCGGCACCTCGCGCGCCTCCGCTTCGCCGGCGGCGTCATCCTCATCAGCGGCGAGGACGAGCGCGTGCTCCACACCGCGATGACCCTCGGCAAGGCGCACAAGCTCGATCTCCGCGGCGCGCTCCACAAGCCGATCACGCCCCAACAGCTGTGGACACTCCTCGGCACGCCCGCGGCCCGCACCGATGGCGGCAAGCGCGCCATCAAGACGTATCCGGCCGACCGACTCCGTCAGGCGATCCATGGCGGCGAACTCGTGAACTTCTACCAGCCCAAGATCGAGTTCGCCACCGGCCGCGTCACCGGCGTCGAGGCCCTCGTGCGCTGGCAGCATCCGGAGGACGGACTCGTCTTCCCCGACGCATTCATCGGCGTCGCCGAGGAGCACGATCTCATCGACGATCTCACTCGTGTGGTCATGCTGTCCGCCATCGCGCAGGCGCGGCAGTGGCAGGACGCCGGACTGGATCTGCACGTCGGCGTGAACATCTCGATGGACAATCTCGAGACGCTCGACTTCCCAGACTTCGTCGCCGGGGCGGTCACCGCCGCAGGCATTCCGCCGCGCACGCTCGTGCTCGAGGTCACGGAGAGCCGCCTCATGAAGAACGCCCTCTCGGCGCTCGACATCCTCACGCGGCTGCGCCTCAAGCACATCGGACTCAGCATCGACGACTTCGGCACCGGGCACTCTTCGCTGGCGCAACTCCGCGACATCCCGTTCGACGAACTCAAGATCGATCGCGGCTTCGTGCACCAATCCAAAAGCGACGCCTCGCGGCGCGCGATCGTCGAAGGCAGCCTCGCCATGGCACGGCAGCTCGGCCTCCGGACCGTCGCCGAAGGCGTCGAGGACCGCGACGACTGGGATCAGCTCCGCTCCCTCGGCTGCACCCTCGCTCAGGGATATTTCATCTCGAAGCCACTCGCGGCCGACGCGCTGTTCAAGTTCCTCGGACAGTGGGCCGATCAGCGCACGCGGCTCGGCCTCTACGCCGACGCCCCGTAGCGGTCGCCCGTATCGGTCGCCTGTGGCGTCCCGGGGACGCTAGACTTCTCCGGGTTCGGCGGGCGCACCGCGCCCGCCCGCCGTACGATCCCAGAGAGGTTCCCTCATGCGCCGCGCTCGACTGCTCCACCCGCTCCTCGCCCTGAGCTCCGCCTTGAGCCTCACCCTCCCGGGCGCACTCGGCGCACAGGGCACTCCGCTCCGTGTCCCCGTCGTCGTCGACACGCTCCCGAACGGACTGACGCTGATCATCCATGAGGACCGCACGGTCCCCATCGTCACGACCAACGTCTGGTACCACGTCGGCTCCGGTGACGAGAAGCCAGGCCGCACCGGCTTCGCGCATCTCTTCGAGCACCTGATGTTCATGGGCTCCAAGAACGCGCCCTACCCGCAGTTCGACCGCCTCCTCGAGGCCGCTGGCGCCAACAACAACGGCTCCACCACGGGCGACCGCACCAACTACTACGAGTCGGGGCCGGCGAGCGCGCTGCCGCTCATGCTCTGGCTCGAGGCCGACCGCCTGGGCTGGATGCTCGAGACCATGGACGCCACCAAAGTGGACCTGCAGCGCGACGTGGTGAAGAACGAGCGGCGGCAGAGCTATGAGAACCAGCCTTACGGCCTCGTGACCGAGAACCTCCTGCCGGCGATCTATCCGGTGGGGCATCCGTACTCGTGGAGCACCATCGGCTCCATGGCCGACCTCTCCGCCGCGTCGGTCGACGACGTGAAGGACTTCTTCCGCACCTACTACGCGCCCAACAACGCGAGTATCGTCGTCGCCGGCGCGGTGAACCCCGACTCCGTGCGTCGCGCCATGCGCGAGCTGTTCGCCGAGATCCCGCGCGGGCCTGCGATCACCCGCCCCGCGCCCGCCTCCTTCACGGTCCGCGACACCGTGATCACGCTCGAGGATCGCGTGCAGTTGCCGCGCCTCTACCTCGCCTGGCACAGCGTGAAGGAGTTCTCCGCGGACGACGCCGCGCTCGACATCGCGTCGTACGTGCTCGCCGGCGCGCGCAACTCGCGCCTCACGCAGGCCCTCGTCTACGAACGCGAGATCGCCACTTCGGCGAGCGCCTTCAACTCCTCCAAGCGACTCGACGGCGACTTCCAGATCATCGCCACCGCTCGGCCGGGCTTCGCGCTCGACACCCTCAAGGCAGTGATCGACGGCGAACTCCGGCGCCTCGCCGCAAGGGGACCGAGCGAGCGCGAACTCGGACAGGCCATGAATGCCATCGAGGCACAGTTCCTCAACCGCCTCGAGTTCTCCTCCGCCAAGGCCGACCAGTTGAACGCCTACTACTACGCCACCGGCACGCCCGACTTCTTCCAGCAGGACCTCGAGCGCTATCGCAGGGTGACCGCCGCCGACGTGCAGCGCGTCGTCCGACAGTATCTCACCGCCGGCCGCGTCACGCTCAGCGTGGTGCCGCAAGGCAAGAAGGAACTCGCCGCCACGCGAGGGATCGTCCAGTGATCGCACACACCACGCGCGCGCGCCGCGCCACGTCGTTCTCCCTCGCGAACATCGCGAGCCTTGCCCTGCTCGCCGCCACGCCGCTCGCCGCCACGCCGCTCGCCGCTCAGCAGGCGCCCTTCGATCGCTCGCGCCCGCCTGCGCTCACCGAGACCCCCGCACTCACCGTCCCCGCCGTGCGCACGAGCCGGTTGCCCAACGGGCCCGCGCTCCATGTCGTCGAGCACCGCGAACTCCCACTCGTGCAGATCACGCTGAGCATCGCCGGCGGCGGACGCCTCGACCGCGACCTCCCCGGCCTCGCCACCTTCGCCGCCAATCTCATGGACGAAGGCGCCGGCTCCCGCGACGCCAACGCATTGCAATCCGAACTCGCCTTCCTCGGCGCGTCGCTCTCCGTCGGCGCGAGCTGGGACGCCACGACCGTCTCGCTCAAGGTCTCGCGCCGGAATCTCGAGGCCGCGCTCGATCTCATGGCCGACGTCGTGCTGCGTCCGACCTTCGCCGCCAACGAAGTGCGCCGTCAGCGCGACCTTCGACTCGCGTCACTGCTGCAGCAGAAGGACCAACCCGCCGCGCTCGCGAACCTCGCCTTCGCGCAGGAGCTCTTCCCCGCCGGTCATCCGTACCGCAACGCCCTCGGCGGTGATTCCGCCGGTACCGCGCGCCTCGACTCGGCGCTCGTGCGCGACTTCCACCGCGGCAGCGTCCGGCCGGAACGCGCGACGTTCTACGTCGTCGGCGATCTCTCCGCCACCGACGCGCAGCGACTCCTCGGCGCGCGATTCCGCGGCTGGACCGCGAACGGCCCCGAGCGCCGCCCCGCTCCCGTGCTCGTCACGCCCGCGCGGCCTCAGGGACTGCAGGTCATCCTTGTCGACAAGCCCGGCGCGGCCCAGTCGGTCGTGATCATCGGCACCACCGGCATCGAGCGCACGAGCGGTGACTACGCCGCGGTCGAGGTGATGAACACCATCCTCGGCGGTTCATTCTCCTCGCGCCTCATGTCCAATCTGCGCGAGACGAAGGGCTACACCTACGGCGTCAGCTCGGGCTTCGCGTATCGCCCGCTGCCGGGTCCGTTCAGCGCCAGCTCGAGCGTGCGCACCGACGTCACCGACAGCTCGCTCGTCGAACTCTTCAAGGAGCTGCGCGCGATCCGCGAATCGCCGGTGAGCGCCGAGGAACTCGCTCGCGCCAAGGCCTACATCACGCTCGCCGTCCCCGGTGACTTCGAGACCACCTCGCAGATCGCCGGCGAGATGGCGTTCCTCGCCAACTGGAATCTTCCGCTCGAGTGGCTGCGCGAGTACGTGGACAAGGTCGGCACCGTGACCGCCGCCGACGTGCAACGCGTCGCGCGCCAGGTTCTCCCGTCCGAGAACGCCTACGTGGTGGTGGTCGGCGATCTCGCGCGCATCCGCAGCGGCATCGACGCGCTCGCGCTCGGTCCCGTCACCGTACGCGAGGTCGGCGCCATCGCCCGCGAATGAGGCCCACATGACCGGAGACCGCCCGCTCCGCGTCGCCCTCCAGGGAGAGCTCGGCTCCTTCAGCGACGAAGCGATCCAGCAACTCTGGGGCAGCGACGCCGAGCGCCTTCCCTACCGCGACTTCGCCGACGTCACGGCCGCAGTCGCCGCTGGCATGGCCGACCGCGGGATCCTGCCGATCGAGAACACGATCGTCGGATCGATCGCCGCCAGCCACGACGCGATCAGCGCGATGCCCGGGCTCTTCGCCGTCGCCGAGACCGTGGTCGCGGTGCATCACTGCCTGCTCGCCGCTCCCGGCGTCACGCTCGACACGCTGTCGACCGTGCTCAGTCATCCGGTCGCGCTCGCCCAGTGCGGCCGCTTCTTCGCGTCGCAGCCGCAGCTCCATGTGCAGGCGGTCTACGACACCGCCGGCGCCGCGATGGACGTCTCGCGTGTCGCCGATCCCACCGTCGCCGCGGTCGCGAGCCGCCGCGCCGCGCATCATTACGAACTCGACGTCGTCTGCGCCGACATCGAGGACCGCCCCGACAACCAGACGCGCTTCCTCGCGATCGCGACGGCCCCGGCGCCACTCCCGGCCGGCACCCCTGCGCGCACCATGTTGACCCTCACCGCCGCCGATCGGCCGGGCGCGCTTCTGCACGCGTTGACGCCGCTCGCCGCGCACGGCGTCAGCATCCGCCGCCTCGAGCCGCGTCCCACCGGTGAGCCGTGGTGCTATCGGTTCTTCATCGAGTTCGATCACGCCTCGGGTGATGCCGTCGCCGAGACGGTCGTGCAGGACATCGCCGCTGTCGCCGCCGACACGCGTATGCTCGGCACCTTCCCGCGCTGGATGCCGGGCCGCCGCGGCAGCGTCGGATGGAGTCGAAAGGACCTCGGCTGAAGAGAGGATGGAGGCTGAAGGCTGAAAGATGCGGGGGCGAGCCCAGTGCTCACCCCCGCATCGCTTTTCGTCCTCCGACTTTCATCCGTCAGCCTTCATCCTTTGACATGCTCCACCGTGATGATCGACTTCAATCCCCCCCGCACATTGAAATCCCCTACCACCTTGAGTCGCCGCGGCTTCGCCTTCGCCACGAGATCGTCGAGGATCCGGTTCACCACGCGCTCGTAGAAGATGCCGTCGTTGCGGAAACTCCAGAGGTAGAGCTTGAGGCTCTTCAACTCGAGACATTCCACGTCGGGCACGTACGAGATGTTGATCGTCGCGAAGTCGGGCGCGCCGCCCTTGAGCAGCGCGAGTTCCGCCGCGTCCGACTCGATCCCGCCGAGCGGACAGAGCGAGGTGAACTCGGGCGTGGTCATGAAGATCTCGTAGTCCCGGTCGGCGTACGGATTCGGGAACGTCTCGAGCAGTTCTGGCTGTGGCATGTGCGGTGGTGGTCGGTGGAGCGTGGGCGCGGGCCAGAGGGCGGCGCACGATGCGCGCACCCGTGAGCTCAGCTGTCGCGCAGGCGCCGTGAATGGTCGTCGAGCATGCGGCGCTCCTCGTCGGTGAGCCCCGCCATGCCCTCGGCCGAGATCTTGTCGAGGAGCGTGTCGATCGTCGGCGGCGCGGACGCCGTCTCCGGCTGCGCGCGCCGCCGTGGCGCGGACCGGCGCGCGGCCGCGGCGTTCGTGCGCGAGAGCACGTCGTCGATCGTCTCGCGGTCGCGCGCGCGCGACCGCGGGAGCGTCTTCGGGATCGCACGCGGCGGTTGATCGTCCGGCGGATCGTCCGGAAGCGCCGACACGCCCTCGCGAAGGCGCTCGACCATCAGCACCGGCGTCGCGCGCACGAAGATCCATCCCGCCGCGATGCCGCCGAGGTGCGCGAGGAAGGAGGCACCGCCGCCGTCACCCGCGCGAAGTCCTACCAGCAGGATCATCGCGCCGACGAAGAGCGCCATCCAGCGCCCGCGCACCTCGAAGCCGCCGGCGAGCAGGTGCGTGTCCTGCCCCCAACGGATCGCGTACGCTGCGAGCACCGCGAACGCGAGCGCTGACGCGCCGAGTAGCAGCCCCGCGCTCCCCGAGATCAGGTGCAGCATCCATCCGCCCACCGCCGAGGCCGCGAGGAACGCGATGAACCGCCCCTTCCCCCACTCCCTCTCGAGCCGCGAGCCGAAGACCACCAGCGCGTAGGCGTTGAGGACGAGGAGCGTGACGTCGCGATGCGCGAGCGGGAAGGTGATCGTCGTCCACCACCGTCCCAAGTCGATGTCGCCGCGCCGGAAGCCGAGTGCCCCCTGCACGTCCGCCGGCAACACCACGGTCCATTGCAGGAACTGCACGGTCGCGAGCACGGCCACCGTCCAGAGGACCGCGCGCGGGATGCGCGGGATCCCCCGGCTGTCCGTCGGCAGCGGGCTCACGGTCGGCATCGCTCAGCGCAGGCCCGTCGGCGGCGGCACCTTCAGCACCAACCGCGTGTCCGCATGCACCGCCATCGCCTGCTCGAGCACGGTCGCCCAGCGGCGGTCGAGCATGTGCATCGAGTCCGTCACCTGGTGCGGATGGATCACCACCTGCGTCTGTGCGCTCACGCCGCGCGCCCCTTCCACCAGACGCAGGATCTGCGAGTCGGGCGTGTCGTCGCGCGCGACGATCACCAACGCATGCGCACGGCCGGCCTGCGCCGCGATCCGCAACGTCGAGATCGCGTGATCGAGCGACGCGTCGCTGCCGCCGAACTCCACCGTGACCTGCACGAGCGCGAGGTGCGGCAGCAGCGCCGCGAGCTCCGCGGGACGCTGGCCGTCGGTGTCGAGCATCACCGGGATCGACGGCTTCGCCAGCTCCAGCGCCGAGAGCAGGAACGGCACGTTCCCGAGTGCGTCGCGGCCGCCGATCACGATCGAGTGGAACTGCGATCTCGACTGCTGCCGCACGAGTTCGCGCGCGAGCGCCGACGAGATGTACATCGTCGCGGTCTCCGCCTCGCCCGCGAAGCGCACGAAGAGCTGGCGCCGCCCCGCCCACGGTCCCAGCGACTGCACGCCCGCCGGCACGCCTGCGAGCGCCGCTGCCACCACTGTCGACACATCCATCATGCGTTCTCTCCGTGTGACCCGAGCGCATCGAGCGCGACGCGCTCGCACAACTCGGGGAAGCTGACCCCATCCGCCTGCGCCGCCTGCGGCACCAGGCTCGTGCCCGTCATCCCCGGAAGCGTGTTCGCCTCGAGGCAATAGAGACCACCGTCCGGATGCAGGCGGAAATCGATCCGCGCGCATCCGCGCAACTTGAGTGCCTCGTAGGCGAGTCGCGCCAACCGCTGCGCCTCATCACGCATCGCCGGCTCCAGCGGCGCCGGGAACAGCTCCTCCGCCATCCCCGCCGTGTACTTGCACTCGTAGTCGTAAATCTCGTGCTTGGGGATGATTTCGCCAACCGGCATCATCCAGTCGCCGAGCACACCCACGGTCAGCTCTCGCCCGGGGATGTACGCCTCCAGCATCACTTCGTCGTCGTGCCGGAACGCCTCGGCCACCGCGTCACCCAGCGATTTGGTCGCTTTCACGATGCTCAGGCCCACCGTCGAGCCCTGCTTCGAGGGCTTCACCACGATCGGCAGCCCGAGCGCGATGACGGCGCGCGCCGCATAGTCGGGCGTCCGCCAGTCCTCACCGCGATCGGCACGCGCCATCCACCATGCCGCCGTCGGCACCCCGGCCGCGCGGAACAGGTGCTTCGACAGGTCCTTGTCCATCGCGAGCGCGCTCGCGAGGTGCCCGCTCCCGGTGTAGCACACGCCCGCGAGGTCGAACAGCGCCTGGATCGTCCCGTCCTCGCCGGTCCCGCCGTGCAGCGCCATCCACACGACGTCCGCGGCCTTCGCCGCCGGCAGAACCGCGAGCGGGTCCCCTGCCGGGTCCGCCTCGGTCACCACATGCCCGCGCGCGCGAAGCGCGGCCGCCACGCGGCCGCCGCTCGAGAGCGAGACCTCCCGCTCCGACGAATCACCGCCCTGGAGGACGAGGATCTTCAGAGGCGCCATCTCAGCGCGCCATGAGGAACTGGAGCAGGTCGGATCGCGTGAGGATCCCCTGCACCGTGCCATGATCGCGCACGAGCACCGCCGGGTTGTTGCGGCCCAGCATCTTCACGGCGGCATCCACCGGCATCGCCGCGTCCACCACCGGGAACGGCGAATCCATCACGTCGCTCACCGTGCGCTCCAGCACCTTGGTGTCCTCGAGGCCGCGCACGCTCAGCACGCTCTCGCTCACCGAACCCACGCAGTTCGCACCGTCCATCACCGGCAGCTGCGACACGTTGTGCAGGCTCATCAGGCCGAGCGCCTGGCGCACCGAGGCTCCCGGTCCCGTGCTCACGAGCGCAGGGATGTCGCCGCCCTTCGCCGAGAGCAGCTGGCCGAGCGTCATCTTCTCGGCGTCGAGCATCTGGTTCTCGCGCATCCACTCGTCGTTGTACAGCTTCGACAGATACCGCTCACCCGTATCGCAGAGCACCGTCACCACGCAGGCGTCGGGATCGTTGATCCGCCGCGCCACGCTCAGTGCCGCATGCGCGATCAGGCCGGCCGAACCGCCGACGAAGATCCCCTCTTCACGCGTCAGCCGGCGCGCGAGCGCGAACGCGTCGCGGTCGCTCACCGTCTGGAACTCGTCGATCACCGAAAGATCAAGTGCGCCCGGCACCTTGTCCTGACCGATGCCCTCCACCTTGTACGGCGCGCCCTGCGGCTTGTTCGCGCCATTCGAACGCCACACCTCGGCGAGGATCGATCCCACCGGATCGGCGCCGACGATCTGCACCTTCGGGTTCTTCTCCTTCAGGTAGCGCCCCGTGCCGGTGATCGTGCCGCCCGTCCCCGCCCCGGCGACGAAGTGCGTGATCTTCCCGCCCGTCTGCTCCCAGAGCTCCGGACCCGTCGACTCGTAGTGCGCCTGCGGGTTCGTCATGTTGTAGAACTGGTTCGCGAGCACCGCGTTCGGCGTCTCCGACGCGATCCGTTTCGCCATCGACGTGTAGCTGTCCGGATGATCCGGCGGCACCGCCGTCGGCGTGATGATCACCTCGGCGCCGAACGCCTTGAGCAGGCGCACCTTCTCCTGCGACATCTTGTCCGGCATCGTGAAGATGCACTTGTAGCCCTTGAGCCCCGCCGCGATCGCCAGTCCCACGCCGGTGTTGCCGCTCGTGCCCTCGACGATCGTGCCGCCCGGCCGCAGCTGCCCCGTGCGCTCGAACTCCTCGATCATCGGCAGGCCGATCCGGTCCTTCACACTGCCGCCCGGATTGAAGAACTCCGCCTTGCCGTAGACCGGCGTGCGGATCCCCTGCGTCACGCGCGTGAGGCGGATGAGCGGCGTCCAACCGATCGTGTCGAGGACGTTCGCGTACGGCTGGCGATGACGGATCTGGTCGTTCATGGGCAGGGAGAGAGGGGGAGCAGCGAATCTACTGCCGATTCCGCGCGTCGGCCGCGAGGTCGGCGAGGAGCGCGAGGGCCTGGAGCGGCGTGAGCGCGTCGGTGTCGACCCCCTGGAGACGCAGAACGAGCGGGTCGGGCACGACGACGGTGAAGAGACCGAACTGGTCCGGCGCGGGGGCCGCGCGGCGCGACTTCGCGGCGCCGCCCACCGCGGGCGCGGCGCCAGGCGCGGCGCCAAGCGCGGCGCCGGTGGCCACGCTCCCGAGAGCCGGCACCAGCTGCTCCCCCTCGAGCACCTTGAGCAGCGCCCGCGCCCGCGCGATCACCGGGGCGGGGAGGCCGGCGAGCCGGCCCACCTCGATCCCGTACGAGCGGTCCGCGCCGCCCGGCCGGAGCCGGTGCAGGAAGAGGATCCGTTCCCCGGTCTCCTGCACCGCGACGTTATAGTTGCGAACTGATACGAACTCGTCGGCGAGCTGCGTCAGCTCGTGGTAGTGCGTCGCGAAGACCGTCTTGCACCCCACCCGCTCGTGCAGGTGCTCGCTCACCGCCCACGCGATCGAGAGCCCGTCCCACGTCGCCGTGCCACGCCCGATCTCGTCGAGCAGCACGAGGCTCCGCGCCGTTGCCGTGTGGAGGATCGCGCTCGTCTCCGACATCTCCACCATGAACGTCGACTGTCCGCGCACCAGATTGTCGCTCGCACCCACGCGCGTGAACACGCGGTCGGCGATCCCCACCCGCGCCGACGACGCCGGCACGTAGCTCCCCATCTGCGCCATCAGCACCAACAGGCCGATTTGCCGCAGGATGGTACTCTTCCCGCCCATGTTCGGGCCGGTGAGGATGATCATCCGCGCGTCGGGCGCGAGCGTCACGTCGTTCGGGATGAACTGGTCGCGCGGCATCATGCGCTCCACCACCGGATGCCGGCCGCGCACGATCTCGAGCGCCGGCCCGTCGTCGACCACCGGACGCACGTACCCCTCGCGCGCCGCGACCTCGGCCAGCGCCGCCAGCGTGTCGAGCTGCGCGCACCGCTGCGCCACCGCCTGCAGCCGCGTCACCTCGGCACCGACGCGTCCGCGCAGCGACTCGAAGAGCTCCCGCTCGAGCGTCTCCATCCGCTCGGTCGCGTGCAGCACCTTCTCCTCGAACTCCTTCAGCGCCGGCGTGATGTAGCGCTCCGCCCCCGTGAGCGTCTGCCGCCGCTGATAGTCGGCCGGCACGAGCTCCTTGTTCGCGTTCGTGATCTCGATGTAATAGCCGAACACGCGGTTGTAGCCGACCTTGAGCGAACCGATCCCCGTCCGCGCGCGCTCCTCCGCCTGCAACGCCGCGATCGCATCCTTGCCCCCGGTCGCGATCGCGCGCAACGCGTCGAGCGTCGCATCGATCCCCGCCGCGATCGTCTCGCCGTCGCCGAAGGCGAGCGGCGGCCGTGCCACGAGCGTCGCGATGATCTCCGAGCTCAACTCGTCGGCGTCGTCCCATGCCGACGCGATCGCGGCCAATCCGCCCCCGAGCGACATGCGCCGGAGCGCCGCGGCCACCGCGGGCAGCCGTGAGAGCGAGTCGCCGAGCGCGCGCAGGTCACGCGGGGTCGCGCGCCCCGCCGCGGTCCGGCCCGCGAGTCGCTCGACGTCGCGCACCCCGTCGAGCGCCTCGCGCAGCGCCGCGCGCGCGAGCGCGTCCGTGAAGAGCGCCGTCACCGCATCGAGCCGCGACTCGATCGCCGCGACCTCCGTGAGAGGAGCGAGGATCCAGTTTCGCAACAGTCGCGCGCCCATCGGCGTTTGCGTCCGGTCGAGCACGCCGAGCAGCGTGCCGCTCGTGTCACTCGTGTCGGTGCTGGAGCGCAACGACTCCACGAGCTCCAGGTTGCGGCGCGTCATCTCGTCGAGCGGCATCGTGCCGCCGGGACGCTCCACCACCGGACGCGCCAGGTGCGGGAGGCCGCCGGGCTGCAGCTCTCGCAGGTAGCGCAGCAACGCCCCTGCCGCCCCCACGACGATCGCGTCGGCTGCGCCGATCCCGAATCCCTCGAGCGATTGCACACCGAACTGCAACGCCAGCGCGTCCTCCGCGAGCGCGGGCTCGAACTCCCATGCTTCGCGCGGCGTCAGGAGCGCGCCCGTCGTCGCCGCGAGGGCTTCAGCGACCGACTCTCCACCGCCGGCCGCATGCGCTCCGTGGCCTGCGGTCGCGCCCGCCGTCGCGCCCGTCCTCGCACCTGCGCTCGCGACCAGCACCTCGCGCGGCGCGAGGCGCGCGAGCACCGCATCGGCGTCACCGGTGGCACAGCGCACCAATCGGAGCTCGCCGGTCGAGAGGTCGGCCGCCGCGATCCCCACCTGTGCACCGATCGCCTGGATCGCACAGAGGAAGTTGTTTCGCGTGACGTCGAGCAGGTCGTCGCTGAAGGCCGCGCCCGGCGTGATCGTCTCGACCACCGCGCGCTTCACGATCCCTTTCGCGAGCTTCGGATCCTCGATCTGTTCGCAGATCGCGACGCGGAATCCCTGTTGCACGAGGCGGCGCAGGTACTCGGAGGCCGCCTTCACCGGGATCCCCGCGAGCGGCACTTCCGAGGCGCCGCCGTTGTTGCGCGACGTGAGCGTGAGATCGAGCACGCGGGCCGCCGTCTCGGCATCCTCGTAGAACATCTCGTAGAAGTCGCCCATCCGGAAGAACAGGATCGCGTTCGGATGCCGCGCCTTGATCTCCCGGTACTGCGTCATCAGCGGCGTCGGGGCCGCACTCACCCGCGGGGGACCTCGACCAGGAAGGCCGCCGCCTTCTCCTTCGTCTTATAGCCCTCGAGTGCCGCCGTCGCCGCCGCGCGCGTCGGGAAGCGGCCGAAGCGCACGCGGAACGGCGCGGCCGTGCCGTCGATCCGTGCGTCATAGCCTCGATCGCGCAACCGCTGCACCATCGCGGTCGCTTCGGCGCTCGTGCTCACCGCGGCGACCTGCACCGACCACATCGGCGGGCCGCTGCGTGTGGCCGGCGGCGTGGTCGACGGCGGCGTGGTCGACGGCGGCGTAGCCGGCGGCGGCGTGGTCGACGGTGCCGGCGCGGCGACCGGACACGCACGCATCAGATAGTCGAACTGGTTCTCCAGCTCGACCTGCCCCGCGCGCACGATCGCGCGACCGTTCCGCAGCACGCCGCAACCGCCGTTCCGGTCGCCACGCTCGAGCAGCAGGCGCCCATGCCAGAGCGCCCCCTCGGCGCGCGCATCGCTCTCCGGCGCTTCACTCGCGAGACGCTCGAGGTAACGCACCGCCGCGTCACGGTCCCCGCGCGCCGCCTCGCCCTGCGCGAGTCGCAGCATCGCGTCGCCCGCGCGCGACGACCGGTCATGCTCGAGCATGATGCGCAGGTAGTCGCGCTGCGCGCCCTCCCACGACTCGGCCAGCGTCGCGCGCCAGAAGAGCGCTTCGGCTTCCTCCGCCGAACGTGGTTCCGCCGCATTGAGCAACGAGTCGACCAGCACGCGCCCTTCGACGCCCTGACCGTCGTTCACGAGCCGCTGTGCCCGCCGAAACACCACCTGCGCCGAATCCGCGCGCGTGGCCTGCGCCTGCAGCGGGCGCGCCGACGGCCACGCGAGCAGCCCGAGGATCGCGAGTCCCGCGAGCGAAGCCGACCGTCGCATCGTCATTCCGTTCATCACGCCGCCCTCCGACGCGAGGCGACCGGTGTTATCGCCAACAGCAGCGACGTCACGATCTGCTCCTCGCTCGAGACCTTGGTGTCCTTGAGTGCGCTGTCCGCGGCCAGCAGGTGCGGCAACGCATGATCCACATCGGCCGCCGTCCACTGCGGCACCGCGCGCGCCCAGCACTTCACGGCATCGCCCCACGAGCGACCCGTGTAAGCGCTGCCGCCCTCCTTGAGCAGCGTGAAAAACTCGCTCTCCAGCCGCGACGCGCTCAGGCCGCGCGCGCGCGCCGCCACGCCCCAGCCGATCGCGAGCGTCTGCGACGCGAGCGCCAGCACCACCACCACGCCCGACATCTTCGGCTGCATCATCACTTCCTCGACGAGCGCGATCGCCTGCGTCGTCTCGCGCGCCGCCGCGAGATCGAGCAGGTCGGCGAGCGTG
>JAYTNC010000412.1:0-5208 GCA_043748515.1 Gemmatimonadota bacterium
GCCTACGCGCAGTGGGCGGTGCAGGTGAACCCGCGCGACGTGCGCCAGCGCATCGAGGTCACGAGCCGCGGCAACATCAACACGACGCACACGTCGGACCTCTGGCCGTGGACCGGCAAGGACGGCCGCGACTACGTGCTCGTCGGCACCTGGGGCGGCGACGGCTGGAGCATCGTGTTCGACATCACCAACATGGACAACATCGTCAAGACCGACTCGGTGCAGGTCGACGCGCGCACGATCAACGACGTGACGATCTCCCCCGACGGCCGCTACGGCGTGCTCTCGCGCGAGGGCGCGTCCAACCGCGTCAACGGCGTCGTGATCCTCGACCTCGCCAATCCGGCGCACCCGAAGATCGCCGCCACGTTCGACCAGGAGCTCACCGGCGGCGTGCACAACATGTTCGCGACCAACGACTACCTGTTCGCGGTCTCGGGCGGCAGCAAGTACGTCATCATCGACGTGCGCGACATCTACAAGCCGAAGTACGTGAGCGAGTACCGGCATCCGAACGCCCGCATCCACGACCTCTGGGTCCGTGACGGCATCGCCTACTCGGCGCAGGGCGGCGTGGGTGTGGTGGTGGTGGACGTCGGCAACGGGAAGTACGGCGGCACGCTCGAGGCGCCCAAGCTCATCACCACCTACAAGGTGAACTCGGGCCACGAGATCTACCCGTACTACCAGCAGAAGACGGGCCGCACCTACCTCTTCATCGGCGACGAGGAGATGAGCCGCCGCGGGCGCGTGTGGGAGGGGACGCAGTACTCGCTCTCCGGCCCCGACGGCAAGCCGCCGCGCAACGGCATCGCCCAGACGTCGGGAGGCTACACGCACATCGTCGACTTCACCGACCCGCTCAACCCGATGCCGGTCGGCCGCTATCATCTCGAGGACTACGGCTCGCACGACATCATCGTCGAGGACGACATCCTCTATCAGGCGTACTACGACGGGGGCGTGCGCGTGGTCGACGTCTCGGGCGAACTGATGGGCAACCTGACCGACCAGAACCGCGAGATCGCGGTGTTCAAGCCGTACGATCCGGACGCCTACACGCCCAACGCGCCGTTCGTGATGAACGCGATGCCCTGGAAGGGGCGCGTGCTCTTCACCGATTTCAACAGCGGGCTGTGGGCGGCGAAGCTCATTCCGAAGCCGGTCGTGCAGTAGCAGGCGTGAGGTGGGAGGTGTGAGGGGGGAGGGCGCCCGGGCGTATCCGGGCGCCCTCCTCGTTTTCCGTCACGGGCGGTGCAGGAAGCGGTAGATTCAGCGCATGTCGCGCTCCGTCCGCTCGCGTCTCCTGGCGCTCGTTCTCGTGATGGGCGCCAGCCTGTTCGCGGCCACGTGCGCGAGGGACGTGGCCGAACCCACGATCGGCTTCTCCTACAACTTCGGGGATACCTCGTTCGAGGGGTTCCTCATGGACGAGCTCGAGCGGACGCGGCCCGAAGGCGGGGAACGGATCCGCGTGGTGGGCGGTGCTGCCTCCTTCCGCGGTGAAGGCGGCGGCGCGCTCTCCGCCGAGGTGCGCCGCGCGACGCAGCTCGCCGAGGATGCGTCGGTCCTCGTCGCGGTCGGGCCGGGCGGCAGCCGGGAGGTGTTGCAGGTCGTTCCGATCTTTCGCGACGCCGGCCTGGCGCAGATCATCCCGACCGCCACCAGCCGACGGCTCGGTGCGGCTGCACCGAGTGCATTCCTCATGGCGCCCAACGACTCCGTCCAGGGGGCCTTCATCGGCGCCTTCGCCGACTCGGTCCTGCACGCCCGAACGGCCGTCATCATCCATGTGCCGGACGAGTACGGCATCGGCCTCGCTGCGGGGACGGCGGCCGCCTTCGCTGCGCGGGGCGTGCAACTCGCCGACCGCATCCCGATGCGGTTGACGCTCGACTGCAGCGCGCCCGCCGATCGGGCGGCGCACGACGCGATCGCCGACGAGGTCTCGCTGCGTGGCGTCCCCGATGTCGCCGTCCTCGCGGTGCGCACCGTCGAGGCCGGGTGCCTCGCGCGCGCCCTCCGCGCACGCTTCCCCGGCATCGGGCTCATCGCCGGGGACGGCACCTACTTCGATCGGAGCTTCCTCGACCGCGCCCAGGGGGCCGCCGAGGGCGCGTATCTCGTCGCCTTCTGGCACCCGCAACTGGACCGACCCGGAGTGCGCGAGTTCACGGAACGATTCGAGGCGCGCGTCGGGCGCACGGCGCGGCACGGCGACGCGATGTTCCTCGACGCGGTGATGCTGGCCGGGACCGCGATCCGCGTCGCGGGAGCGCAACGCGGTCCCGTGGCGTCGTATCTCCGCGCCGTCGGGAGCACGCGCCCCGTCTTCGAGGGGATCACCGGACCGATCTCCTTCGCCGCGGGGGCGCGGCGCACCCTGTTGATGACGCGCGTGACCGCTCGACGCAGCGAGCTCGTGCGATGAAGCCGCCGATCACCGCGCCCTCGCTCCGCGACCGGCTCCTCGCGATGGGGATCATCCTGCTGCTCTACGTGATCGTGGTCGCGGTGCAGCTCGGGAGCGTCCTGCGGCCCGCCGCCGAGGAGTTGCGCGGCCGCACGCGCAACATCCTCGGGGACCATGATCGCATCTTCGAGGGCCTGCGCGTGCTGCGCACTGCGCGGCGCGACATCGCGCGCTGGGTGCCTCCGGTCAATCCTGCCGACACGGCGCGCCGCGCCATCCCGCTCCTGCGCGACGAGGTCCGCGCGCTGCTCGACTCGGGCATCGTGATGCGCGGCTCGCTCGAGCGCAGCGGCGTGTCGGTCGAGATGCGCGTCCTGCTCGCCGACGCCCTCGAGCAGCAGACCGCGCTCGCGATGCTGCTCGTCGAGGCGATCCGCGCGGTCGAGACCGGGCGGCCGGAGGCCGCCGTCGCGCCACTGCGCGGCTCCGGGCTGCGCTCTGACTCGGCCGACTACCTGCTCTCGAGCGCGCAGCGGATCGCACTCGGGGACCTCATCAAGAGCGAGGACCGGCTGCAACAGCGGCTCGACGCCCTCGAGTGGTGGGCGCTCGCCTGGCTCGTCGTGGGGCTCGCGCTCTTCGCCCTCGCGGCCTGGATCATCCGTGTGCAGCTGCTGCGCCCGGTGCGCGTGCTCGAGGGCGCCGTGCGGCGCATCGCCGCGGGCGACCTCGACACCGAAGTGGTCGTCGCGCGCGCGGACGAACTGGGCCGGCTCGCCGGGCACGTCAACACGATGACGGTCCGGCTGCGACAGCGGGCCGCCGAGGAGACGGCCCGACGCGAATCGATCACCGAACGCTTCGGGCGACTGCTCGACGAGTCGTCGAATGAGATCGGAGTCTTCGACGCCACCACCCTGCAGGCGCTGCAGCTCAATCGCGGGGCGCGCGTGAACCTCGGCCTCGGGCCGGAAGAGGTCGCCGAGGTCACGCTGCCCTCGCTGCTGCACGCCCTCGAACCGTCGGTGCTCGCTGCCGAGCTCGACCGGCTCCGCTCGGGGGAGCGACAGCGGCTCTCGTTGCGCACGCGGCAGACGCGCCGCGACGGCTCGTCGTATCCGGTCGAGATCTCGATCCGCCACTCGGTGGACCGCGATTCGGCGGTGTTCATCACCGTCGCCGAGGACGCAGGCGTCCGCGAACGCGTGCGCGAACTTGACGTCGCGTTGCGCGACTTCGCGCTCGACGAGCGCCAGCGGCCGGGAGAGGCTGAGCTGACGCCGGCACTGGGCGCGATCGCCGCGATGGCGGCCGGCGCGCTCCGCGCCCGCCGGGTCAGCGTCTGGCGCGACAACTCGGGCGTCCGCACCTGCCTCGGCGCGTCGGACGGCCTCGACCCGTCCGACCTCGCGAGCCGCGCCTTCCCGTCGGGCACGGCGCATGCGGCGGTCAGCGTGCCGGCGGGCGCGCGCGGCGAGGCGCTCCTCGTGGCCGAAGCCGCCGAGGACGCGCGGCACTGGACGCCAGAGGAGGAGACGTTCCTGCGGGCGGTCGCGGCGATGGTCGCACGCGCGCTCGACGGCGAGGAGCGCCGCCTGCTGGAACAGGCGCTCGCACGCGCCCAGCGGCTCGATTCGATCGGCCAACTCGCCGGCGGCGTCGCGCACGACTTCAACAACATCCTCACGGTGATCCTCGGCAACCTCGAAGCCGTGCGCAAGACACTCGGCCCTGACGCGGTCGTGAGCGTCGAGATCGAAGAGGCCGAGCAGGCCGCCCGGCGCGCGGCCGATCTCACGCGACAGCTGCTGACGTTCGCGCGCCATCAGCGTGTGGATGTGCACGTCCTCGACCTCAACACGCTCGCGCACGACGCCGAGCGCATGCTGCGGCGCCTCGTCGGCGCCCAGATCCGGATCGAGACCGAGCTGCACGGCACGCCGCTGCGCGTGCGCGTCGGGGCGGGGCAGGTGGAGCAGGTGTTGATGAACCTCGCGGTCAACGCGCGGGACGCGATGCCTGCGGGCGGCGTGATCCGCGTGAGCACACGTCCCGAAACACTCGCCGCCGCCGAGGCGGGGCCGCTGGGACTCGTCGCGGGACCCTACGTCGAGTTGCGCGTCGCCGACACCGGCGTGGGCATGCCGGCGGAGGTCGCGGAGCAGGTGTTCGACCCCTTCTTCACGACCAAGGCGATGGGCGCCGGCACGGGCCTCGGGCTCGCGGTCTGCTACGGTATCGTCCGGAAGGCGGGTGGCGCGATCAGCGTGCTGAGCACGCCGGGGGTGGGCTCAACCTTCCGCGTCTTCTTCCCGGCCACGGAGGCGGAGCCCGTCGTGCCGGCCCTGCTGCTGGAACCGCCGGTCGACGGCGGGCGCGAGACCGTGCTCGTCGCCGAGGACGAGCGCGTCATCCGGGAGCTCGTGGAGCGGGCGCTCTCGCGACGGGGATACCGTGTCCTCGCGGCGGGAGACGGCCAGGATGCGATGGAGGTCGCCCGCGCGCACGAGGGCCGGATCGACCTCCTCGTGAGCGACGTCGTGATGCCGCGCGTCGGCGGCCCCGAACTCGCGCGCACCCTCCGCCGGAGCGACCCGGCGCTTCGCGTGCTGTTCATGTCCGGCTATTCTGCGGACGCGCTGCGCGAAGGGCAGGACGTGCCGGGCAGCGAGTTCGTGGCGAAGCCATTCACGCCCGACGAGCTCGCGCGCCGGGTCCGGACCCTCCTCGACCGCCGTCCCGCGCCGGCTCTCGACACACCAGACCGCTCCTGACACCATGAGATCGATCGTCGA
>JAYTNC010000413.1:0-8985 GCA_043748515.1 Gemmatimonadota bacterium
CGTACCGGGTGCACGAGCGTATCCGCGAGCTGCCGCGCCCAGAGCACCTCGTCGAGCGTCGGCTCCCTCGTGGGTCCCGGGCTTCCCCAGTCGGCCCAGAAGGTACGCCGACGCCTGCTGTCGCCGATCGCGTCCGGCGGGAGCATCCCCGCATCGGCGGCGCGCTCGAGCATCTCGAGCACGCCGTCCAGATCGGTCGGCGCGAGGAGCAGGTCGCAGCCCGCGGCGATCGCTTCGATGGCCGCGATGCCCTCGTCGTCGCCGCGTCGAAGCCCCGGCGTGCTGAGCAGGTCGCTCACGATCAGTCCGTCGAAGCCGAGTTCGCCGCGCAGCAGTTCGGTGAGCATCGGGCGCGAGCGCGCCGCGGCACGGCCGCTCGCGTCGAGCGTCGGGTACGCGACGCTCGCCGCCATGATGCTCGCAACGCCGGTGTCGACCGCCGCGCGGAACGGGAGCAGGTCATCGGCCCAGAGCGTGCCCGCAGCGGTCCCGATCACCGACTCGGCGAGGTGCGGATCCTCCTCGACGCGTCCCATGCCCGGATAGTGCCGCACGCAGGCGAGCACACCCTCGGCCTGACAGGCGTCGACCCATTCCACCACCCACTCGGCGGCGCGCTGCGCGTCGAGCCCGAAGCTGCGCGAGCCGAGCAGCGGGTTCGCGGGTTCGCGCTCGAGATCGGCGACGGGACCGAGCGCCCAGTTCACGCCGAGCATTCTGAGTTCGCGCGCGGTGAGCTTGGCCGCGCGCCGCACGAGGTCGCCGTCGCGCAGCGCCGCGATCGCCGAGAGCGGCGGCAAGCCGGTCGCGTCGCGGAACGTGCTACCCGCGCCGCCATCGACCTCCGCGGCGATGAGCAGTGGGAAGCGGCTCCGCCGATGCAGCTCCTGCGTGAGCGCGCTCACCTCCGCGCGTGAGCCGCCGACGATCCAGAACCCGCCCACGCCGATCTCGATCGCGTCGGAGATCATCTCCCCGAGGTGGGCGAACCCAGCGCCCGGATCCCACCGCAGTTGCGGGACGAGGAGTTGGGCAAGTGGGTGCGTCACGCGGGGTGGAAGGCGCCGAGCACGCGGGGACCGCGCGCCCCCGTCGCCGACGGGACGTTGCCCGCTCGGCCCTGCAGGTGCAGCCAACCGAGGAAGGCGAACGCCACCGCCTCCTTCGCGTCGCCGTCGAAGAACACACCGTCGAACGCGCGCACATGCCGAGGCGCGAGCACCATCGCGATCGCCTCGCGCAGCACCGGGTTCCGCGCGCCACCGCCGGAGAGGAGCACGTCCTCCACCGGCTGCGGCACGAAGCGCTCGAGCGCGAGGCCGATCGTCCGCGCGGTGAACCAGGTCGCGGTGCAGACGATGTCCTCGTCGGTGCAGTCGGGGCGCGTCGCGCGGCAATCGGCGATGAACGCGTCGATGTATGCCGATGTGTACTTCTCGCGCCCCGTCGACCTGGGCGGCTCGGCGGCGAGCCATGGATCACCGAGCAGTCGCTCGATCACCGCTTCGATCGGCGTGCCCCGCATCGCGAGCGCACCATTCACGTCGTACGGGAGTTCGGGACGCAGCGCGCGCGTCACGCCGTCGATGATGCACACACCGGGCCCCGTGTCGAAGGCGCGCACGCCCTCGAGCAGGCCCTTGGGCGGCACGACGGTCAGGTTGCCGATGCCACCGAGGTTCTGCAGCACGCGCCACCGCGCGTCGTCAGCGAAGAGCATCGCGTCGGCGATCGGCACGAGCGGCGCGCCCTGCCCACCCGCCGCGACGTCGCGCGTGCGGAAGTCGGCGATCACCGCGATACCGGTGCGTTCGGCGATCACCGCCGGCTGGCCGAACTGCCAAGTGCCGTGCGGCGGCTCGTGCCACACCGTGTGGCCGTGCGAGGCGATCGCGGCGATCCCCTCGCGCGCAATGCCGGCCTCGGCGATCGCGGCGAGCGCGGCGTCGGCGAGCCAGCCGCCGAGCGCGAAGTCGAGACGCGTGTATTCGCTCGGGCTCGCACCGACGAGTGCGGCGGCGAGGCGCGCACGCGTCGGCGCGTCGTAGGAGCGCGAGACGTGCGCGAGCAACTCCGGCTGCACACGGCCGTCGGCGTCCTCCTGAAAGCGCACGACGGCCGCGGTGATCCCGTCGAGCGAAGTGCCCGACATCAACCCGACGAGCACCGTGCCCGCGGGCGCGGCCGCGCCGTATGGACGCTCGGGCTGCTCGCAACGGATCACGGTCACGCGCCTTCCACCGGCGGCGGTGCATCGGTCACGACGCGACGGATGACGCCGCCGACGGCGTCGAGCCGCGCGAGCGCGGTCGCGCGGTCGAGCCCGAGCTTGTGCATGGTGATCGCGACCTTCGCGTTGCCGCCGGCGTCCGCGAGCAGTCGGCGCGCGTCGTCGCGACCGAGTCCGCAGACGGTGATCACGAGCCGCTCCGCACGATCCTTCAGCTTGTCGTTCGTCACCTGCAGGTCGACCATCAGGTTGCCGTACGTCTTGCCGAGTCGCACCATCGCGCCGGTGGTGATCATGTTGAGCACCATCTTCGTCGCGGTGCCGGCCTTGAGCCGTGTGGAGCCGGTGACGACCTCGGGGCCCGTGATCGGCACGATCGCGACGTCGAGCAGGCGCACGAGTTCGGGCGGCGGTGGCGAGCAGGCGAGGATCCCGGTGCGCGCGCCGAGCGAACGCGCATGCTCGAGCGCGGCGCGCACGTAGGGCGTGGTGCCGCTCGCGGCGATCCCGAGCACGAAGTCACCGGCGGCGACGCCCGCAGCGGTGAGGTCGGCGCGCGCACCATCGGGACGGTCCTCGGCGCCTTCCTGCGCGCGGGTCAGCGCGGCGACTCCACCGGCGATGATCCCCTGCACCATCGAGGGGTCGCTGCCGAAGGTCGGCGGACACTCGGAAGCGTCGAGCACGCCGAGCCGCCCGGAGGTGCCGGCGCCCGCGTAGAACAGCGAGTGTCCGTCACGGAACGCCGCCTCGGCAAGCTCGATCGCTCGCGCGATGGACGTGCGCTGCGAGGCGACCGCGTCGGCGACGCCGCGATCCTCGGTGTTCATGAGGTCGACGATCTCGAGCGGCGTGGCGAGATCGAGGTCGGCGCTGCGCGGATTGCGGCGCTCGGTGACCCTGGGATCGAGCACGAGGGGGGCTGGGTCTGAGAGGAGAGAGCGGGCCCGCGTGGCGTCGTCGGTGTCGCCTGCGCCCCGCGTCCCGTAACTTACCGATGCATATGACCCCACGCACCCTCGCCCTCTGCGCCGCCCTCTGCGCCGCCCTCCTGTTCGCGACCGATGCCGGCGCGCAGATCATCAAGGTCCCGTCGCCCGCGGAGACGCGCCGGCCGCTCTCCGCGAGCGTGAGCCTCGGATTCCTGCAGTCGCAGGACCGCTTCGACGGCCCGAGCGATACGCGCTGGAACCTCGGCGAAGCGCTGCAGTACCGCGCCGCGCTCGAGTACGGCCTGCGCAGCGGCTCCCTCGCGCTCGTCGGCTCGTTGGCCAACCTGCCGATCTACCGGACCGGCGGCTCCGCTCCGGGCAACTCCGACGGTACGATCCAGCTCCGCCAGTTCCTCGGCGCCTTCCGCACGCCGGAGACCGAGGGCGCGCATCAGATCGTCGAGGTCGGGCTCGGTGTCTCCCAGTGGGCGAACTACTCGGGCACCGACCAGCTCACCGCCGACGAAGCGAAGACCCGCAACGCCTTCACGCTCGTCGTCGGCTACGGTTTCGGCTTCACCGTCGGCGACCGCGCCGCCCTCACGATGGTGCAGGACATGGCGACGCTCTGGGGCTCGGCCGAGGGATTGCCGTCGGGCGCGTCGCGGATGGTGCGGCAGTACACGACGCGGGTGGGAGTACGGTATCGGTTCCGCGGGGCGCGTTGACGGGAGCGGATGTAGGCTGAAGGAGGAAGGTCGAAAGTTGAATGGCGAGAGCACCTTCGTCAGGTCGTCGCAGTGCTCTGTGTCCTCTGTGCCTCTGTGGTGAACAGCAGTTCGTCGTTCCCCCGTGGTGAAAAGCAGTTCGCCGTTCCCTCTCCCCCAGCGAACCCGCATGCGCAAGAATCTCGTCGCACTGATCACGCTCGCCGCCTTCGCCACGACGGCCTGCCGCCCGACCCCGACCCCGACCGACGCCCGCTACTCGGGCACCTTCGCCGGCGGTTTCCGATTCCCCGAGGCGCGCGAGCCCGTCTTCGGCGAGCACGCGATGGTCTCGAGCAACTCCGAACTCGCGAGCGCCGCTGGCGTGGAGATCCTCAAGGCCGGCGGCAACGCGATGGATGCCGCGGTCGCGACCGGCTTCGCACTCGCCGTGACCTATCCGTTCGCCGGCAACATCGGCGGCGGCGGATTCATGGTCATCCGGATGGCCGACGGCCGCACCGCCGCACTCGACTATCGCGAGGTCGCTCCGCTCGCCGCCACGCGCGACATGTTCGTCGACTCGACCGGCAAGCTCACCGACCGCAGCGTCGTCGGGCACCTCGCCTCGGGCGTGCCGGGCGCCGTCGCGGGCATGGACGCCGCGCTGCAGCGCTTCGGCACCATGTCCCTCGCGCAGGTGATGGCTCCGGCGATCCGCATGGCGCGCGACGGCTTCGTGGTCGACAGTTCGCTCTTCCGCTCGCTCCGTGGCGCGCAGCAGCGCCTCTGCCGCTTCGCGGGCTGCGCGACCTTCTTCCCCAACGGCGAGGTCGTCGCCCCTGGCGCGCGGCTCGTGCAGGCCGACCTCGGCAGATCGCTGCAACTGATCGCCGAGCGCGGACCGCAGGCCTTCTACGACGGCCCGGTCGCCGAGGCGCTCGTCGCCGAGATGGAGCGCGGCGGCGGCATCATCACGCGCGAGGACCTGCGCCGCTACGTGCCGCGGTGGCGCGAGCCCGTCGTCTCGACCTATCGCGGCCACACGCTCGTCACCATGCCGCCGGCCTCGTCGGGCGGCATCACGATGACCGAGTCGTTCAACATCCTCGAGACCTTCGCGCCGCTCCCGCCGTTCGGCAGCGCCGAGTACCTCCACCTCCTCGCCGAGACGTTCCGCCGATCGTTCATCGACCGCAACAGCAAGCTCGCCGACGCCGACTTCGTGCCGGTGCCGCGCGACGAGCTGACGTCGAAGGCGTACGCGCGCACGCTCGCGCAGCAGATCGACCGCGGGCGCGCGTCGAAGACGCCGGCCTTCCAGCAGTCACCGGAACCGGAACACACGACGCACTACTCGGTGGTCGATGCCGCGGGCAATGCGGTCGCCACGACCACGACGATCAACGGGGGCTATGGCTCCGCGGTCTGGATCCCCGGCGGCGGCTTCTTCATGAACAACGAGATGGACGACTTCGCCGCACAGCCCGGGACCGCGAACATGTTCGGGCTCGTGCAGGGCGAGGCGAACGCGGTGCAGCCGGGAAAGCGCATGCTCTCGGCGATGTCGCCGACGATCGTGCTCGATGCGCAGGGGCAGGTACTGCTCGTGGTCGGCGCGGCAGGCGGCCCGACGATCATCACGGCGACGAGCCAGGTGATCCTCAACGTGATCGAGCACCGGATGAGCCTCGCCGACGCGATGCGCGCGCCGCGGATGCATCACCAGTCGCTGCCCGACGAGATCCGGATCGAAAGCGTCGGGTTCAGCGACGACGCGATCGCGAGGCTCCGTGCGATGGGCCACGTGATCACGGCGACGCAGGGGATCGCGAACGTGAACGCCGTGATGCGCGTGCCGGGCGGATGGCACGGCGTGAAGGAGCCGCGGGCGGCGGGGGCGGCGGTCGGGTACTGATCTCGGTTCTCCTGCCACGGCGTTCACCACAGAGGCACAGAGGACACAGAGAACTGCGGGGCACTACTGCACGGTACATCTCAGCGCGGGCCACGGCAGCACAATGAAGAAGGGGGCGCGAAGCGACTGATAGTCGCCTCACGCCCCGCTTCTCATGCCGTTCTCTGTGTCCTCTGTGCCTCTGTGGTGAACGCAGTTGCCGTCACCGCAGCAGCGGGCCGACCTCAGCCCGCGCGCACCGTGAACGCCTTGGAGATCGCGATCGTGATGGTGCCGTTCGCCGGAAGGCAGCCTTCGTAGTCGGTCGTCGCAGCCGCCGTCGCGCCACCCGCTGCCGCACCGACCGCCGCGCCGATCACCGTGCTCTTCGTGTTCTTGCCGAGCAGCTGGCCCGCGATCGCGCCGACCGCAGCGCCCGTCGCGACCTTGCCCGCCTGCTGGGCGGTGCTCTGCGAGCGCACGGCTTCGATGGTCGCGACCCTGGTCACGTCGCCCTCGACCGCGTAGGTCTGCGCACCGACCGTCACCGAGATGACGTCGAACGCGAACTTCCAGTTGTCCTTCGCGTTCTTCGAGATCGCCGATTCCGTGACGCTGAGCGTGACGGTCGAACCGGCCGGGATGCGCACGCCGTTGCTGCCGACGACGTCGGCGCCGAGCGTCGCGTTGAAGGTGTCACCGGCCTTGTGCGTGTTGGTGCACATGCGCGCGCCGGTGTTCACGGCGAACGAGGTGCCTGCGGCGATCGTGCCCGAGCTGACGCGCGCCGGCGTCGGCGTGGTGGGACGCGGCGTCGGGGCCGGGGCCTTCGTCACCGGAGCGGCCGGGGCCGGGGCGGTCTTGGCCGGCGCGTCATTCATGACGGCGCCGGTGTCCTGCGGCGCGAGTTCGATGTCGCGTGCGGCTTCGTCGGTGGCGTCCTTGCCGCCGCAAGCGGCGAAGACGGAAACGATCAACAGCGGGGCGATGGCCCGGCGGATAATATTCGAGAACATATGCATCTCCTGAGTGTGGGTGCGGCGTGCATAGGGAATTGTGGTCAAAGGACCGCCTTTGCGCAACGAATCCGGCCTTTGTGACCTCCCTCACAAAGCTCATTCCCTGGGCACGGCCCTACCGGGCGCGCTTCGCGGCGGGCCTCGCCTGCGTCGTCGTCTCGACCGCCCTCTTCAGCCTCCTGCCGACCCTCCTCCGGCGCGCGATCGACGCGATGGCGGCCGGAGCCCCTCTCCGGAGCATCCTCGCGATCGCCGGGACCATGGTCGGTCTCACCCTGGTCATGGGCTGGTTCCGGTTCCAGATGCGCGACATCCTCAACGGCGTCTCGCGCGTGATCGAGAACGACCTGCGCGATGCGCTCTTCGCGCGGCTCACCCGACTCGATCCGGCCTGGTACGGTCACAACCGCACCGGCGAGATCATGGCGCGCCTCACGAACGACCTCGGTGCCGTCCGCCTGTCGGCCGGCCCCGCGGTCATGTATCTCACGAACACGATCTTCGGCGGGCTCTTCGCGCTCTCGTTCATGTTCGCGATCAGCCCGCGCCTCACGCTGATCGCACTCCTGCCGATGGTGCCCCTGCCCTTCGTGATGTTCCGGCTCGGCCGCGCGATCCACCAACGTTTCGAACGGGTGCAGGCACAGTTCGGCGACCTCACGACGCTCGTGCAGGAGCATCTCTCCGGCGTGCGCATCGTGCGCGCCTACCAGCAGGAGAGCGCCGAACTCGCGCGCTTCACCGCGCTGAGCGCCGGGTACCTCGAGAAGAACCTGCACCTCGTCCGGCTCAACGGGCTCATGAACCCGAGCTTCACGCTGCTCGCCGGCCTCGGCGCGGCGGCGGTGCTCGGGCTCGGCGGCGCGATGGTCCTCGCAGGGACCCTCACGGTCGGCGCGTACGTGGCCTTCTTCCTCTACCTCGCCAACCTCACTTGGCCCCTGATCGCGCTCGGCTGGGTCACGAGCCTCTTCCAGCGCGGCGCGGCCTCGATGACGCGCCTGCTCGTGATCCTCGACGCCGAGCCGTCGATCCGAGACCCTCAGCCGCCGCGCCTGGTGGCGACACTGCCGGAGACCGCGGGCGGGCGGAGCCTCACGTTCGAGCGCGTCGGATTCGCCCACCCGGCTCCAGAAGGAACAGTCGCGCGCACGGTGCTGCACGACGTCTCGGTCACCGTGCCCGCGGGCGCGACCCTCGGCATCGTCGGCGCGACGGGCTCCGGCAAGACGACGCTGCTCGAGCTCATTCCGCGCCTCGCCGATCCCACGCAGGGCCGCGTGCTCCTCGACGGTGTCGACGTGCGCGACCTGCCGCTCGACGTGCTGCGCCACGAGATCGGCTTCGTGCCGCAGGAGAGTCTGCTCTTCAGCGAGACGATCATCGACAACATCATGTACGGCACCGCGAGCGAGGCCGACGCGCGCTGGGCCGCCGGCGTCGCGCAGCTCACCGAGGCGATCGACGGCTTTCCCGGCGGATGGACGACGATGCTCGGCGAGCGCGGCGTGAACCTCTCGGGTGGCCAGAAGCAGCGCGCCGCGATGGCGCGTGCCCTCGCCCGGCGTCCCTCCGTGGTGATCCTCGACGACGCGCTCTCCGCGGTCGACACGCACACCGAGGCGGCGATCCTGCGCGGGCTGCGGGAAGCGCTCGCCGGCCGCACCGCCGTGATCGCCTCCCACCGCATCACGGCGATCCGCGACGCGCATTGGATCATCGTGCTCGACGGCGGCCGGGTGGTCGAGCAGGGGCGGCACGAGGAACTCTTCGCGGCGCGAGGCCGGTACTGGGCGCTGCTCCGCCGGCAACAGCTCGAGGAGGAGATCGAGGAGCCTACCGTTACCGCGGACGGGCTGTCAGGTGTGACCTGACGGCCCCGGTCCCCGTCTGACTGGTGAGCGCCGTCCGGCGCGGTTGCACCCGTGACCCCGGAAACAATCAGACAGGAGAGTGTCCCGATGCTCGTCCGTACCCTTCGCGGCCTCGTGGCCGCCACCGCGCTCCTCGCTGCCGTCTCGTCCACAGTGGCCGCGCAGGCCGCGACCGGCGAGTCCCGCTTCGCCCTCACCGGCGGCGTCGACGTGCCGATGGGTGACTTCGGCGATGTCGCCAAGATGGGCTTCGTGGTCGGCGGCCAGTTCACCATGCCGCTCGGCGAGATCCTCAAGTTCCGCCTCAACGCCGACTACGCGCGCAA
>JAYTNC010000414.1:0-15284 GCA_043748515.1 Gemmatimonadota bacterium
CTCCACCGCCTCGAACCGCCGCTGGAACTTCGCATTCGCCCGGTCGAGCGCGAGCGACGGATGCGTCCCCGCCTTCCGGCAGAGATTGACCACCGCGAAGAGCAGGTCCCCGAGTTCTTCCTCGAGCGCGGCATGCCGCGGGTCCTGGCTCGGCACGCCATGCGTGTCGAACACCGCGCCGTCCTTCGCGATCTGCTCGCGCACCTCCTCGAGCTCCTCGGCGACCTTCTGCATCGGCCCTTCCACATCGGGCCAGTCGAAGCCCACGCCGGCGGCGCGCTCCTGCAGACGATGCGCGCGGTGCAGGGCCGGCAGTCCGCTCGGCAGCCCCTCGGCGAGCGACCGGCGCGTCTTCGCCTTCATCTGCTCCCACGGCGTGCGCTCGGTCTCGGTGCCGTAGAGCCACGGATGCCGGCGGGTCATCTTCGCCACGAGCGAGCCCGCCACCTGCTCCGGCCCGAACGCACCGCGCTCATCCGCGATCACCGCGTGGAAAAGCACCTGCAGCAGCACGTCGCCGAGTTCGCTGCACGCCGCGGCGTCGTCACCCTCGCGCAGCGCGTCGTCGAGCTCGTGCATCTCCTCGTTGAGGTACGGGCGGAGCGATTCGTGCGTCTGGGCGCGGTCCCAGGCGTCACGGGCGCGGAGGTCGCGCATGATCGCGAGGGCGTCGTCGAGCGTGGCCTTGTCGTGCATCGGAGGCGTCGGGTGGTGAGGAGGCGCGCACGCGCGCCGGACCGCCGGAATCTAGCGTGTGTCGTCCCCGCCTTGATTGCCTCTCGGAGCGGGGGTAGACTGACCCGATTCCCCAATGACGAACCGCACCTACTCCACCGACGCGCGCGCCTGGATCGAAGTCGACCTCGGCGCGCTCGTGCGCAACGCCCGCGCGCTCGCCGCGCATGCGCGCAAGCCGATCATCCCCATGATCAAGGCCGACGCCTACGGCCTCGGCGCGGTGGCCGTGGCGCGCGCGCTCGAGACGGTGGAGCCGCTCGCGTACGGCGTGTCGTCCATCCCCGAAGCGGTCGAACTGCGGCAGGCGGGCATCGAGCGGCCGATCATCCTCTTCACGCCGTCGATGCTCGAGTCGCCCGATCCCGAGTGGATCCCGTCCGACGCGATCCTCATGCAGCGGCATCGCATCACGCCCACGCTCGCGCGCCGCGAGCATATCCTCGCATGGGGACTCGGCGGCAACAAGCCGCGTTATCACCTCGCGATCGACACCGGCATGCATCGCGCCGGCGTGCAGCACGACACCATAAGCGCCCTGCTCGAGGCCGTCGCACAGTTCCCGCCCGACGGCGCGTTCACGCATCTGCATTCGTCCGAGTTCGACGATGGGTCCATGGAGGAGCAGGAACGCCGCTTCCGCGCTGCCGTCGCGCAGTTGACGCGCAGGCCGCACCTGCTCCACGCCGAGAACAGCGCCGCCATCGCGCGCCGTTCGCCGTCGCCGTGGGACTGCGTGCGGCCGGGCGTGTTCCTCTATGGTGTGGGCAGCGGCCTCAAGGCGGCCATGCAGCCCGAGCCGGTGGTGACGCTGCGCGCGCGCGTGCTCGAGGTGCGCACCATCCGTGCGGGCGAGAGCGTGAGCTACGGCGCGACTTGGCGCGCGGAGCGCGTGAGCCGTATCGCGACGGTCGCGTGCGGCTATGCCGACGGCCTGCGCCGCCATCTCGGTAATCGCGCCTACGCATTGCTCAACGGCGAGCGTGTGCCGATCGCCGGCGTCGTGACGATGGACATGGCGATGCTCGACGCCTCCGACGTCCTCTGCAACGTGGGCGACGGCGTCACCTTCCTTGGCCGCGACGGCGACGAGTCGATCACGGTCGAGTCGCTCGCCGAGGCCGGCGGACTCTCTCCGTACGAACTGCTCGTCGGACTGCGCCTGCGACTGCCGCGCATCTATACGGGAGCCTGGTGATGGCGCACCGCGCGATCATCCTCGTTCTCGACGGCTGCGGCATCGGCCCGGCGCCCGATACCGTCGCCTACGGCGATCAGGGTTCCGACACGCTCGGCAACCTCTCGCGTGCGATCGGTGGGCTGCGGTTGCCCAACCTCGAGCGCGCCGGGCTTGGACGCATCGCGCCGCTGCAGGGCGTCGCCGAAGTCGAACGGCCCACCGGAGCATGGGGCCTCATGGAACCGAAGTCGGCCGGCAAGGACAGCACGACCGGCCACTGGGAGATCGCGGGCGTGCATCTCGCGAAGGCGTTTCCGACCTATCCGCACGGCTTCCCCGCAGAGGTCGTCGCGGAGTTCGCGCGCCGCACCGGTCGCCCGGTCATCGGCAACGTGGTCGGCAGCGGCACCGCGATCCTCGACACCTACGGCGAGGAGCATCAGCGCACCGGCGCCTGGATCCTCTACACCTCGGCCGATTCCGTCTTTCAGATCGCCGCGCACGAGCAGACGATCCCGCTCGCCGAGCTCTATGCGGCCTGCGACATCGCGCGCGCGATGCTCGTCACGCCGCACGACGCCTCGCGCGTGATCGCGCGACCATTCGTGGGCACTCCCGGGGCTTGGAAGCGCACCGTCAACCGGCGCGACGTGTCGATCGAACCACCCGCCGAGACCCTGCTCGACGCCCTCGCGGCAGCCGGGATCCCGCGCAACGGGGTGGGGAAGGTCGACGATCTCTTCGCCCGGCGGGGCCTCGAAGGGGGCCACTCCAAGGACAATGCCGAGGGCGTGGCCAGGATCCTCGACTGGATTCGCACCGGACCCGATGGGTTGTTGTTCGCCAACCTTGTAGATTTCGATCAGCAATACGGGCACCGGAACGACGTTCCGGGGTTCTATCAGGCATTGCGTGACTTCGATGCCGTGCTGCCCGACCTCACCGCCGCCCTCCGAGAGGACGACCTGCTGTTCATCACCGCCGATCACGGGAACGACCCGACCACGCCCTCCACCGACCACTCGCGAGAGTGCGTTCCGGTGCTGGCCTTGGGTGCGCGCGTCCGTCCGGTGGCGCTGGGCCGTCGCACGACGTTCTCCGATCTCGGCGCGACGGTGGCCGAGTGGCTCGGCGTGGGCTTCCGCGGTCGCGGGACGTCGTTCCTGCCGGCGATCGTCGGGTGACGGTCACGTCGATCGAGCCTTACCTCCCGGCGCTCCGCGTCCGGGCCGGCGAGGCGATGCGCAAGGCGTATGCGCCGTATTCGAAGTTCAAGGTCGGCGCCGCGTTGCTCGCCACCGACGGCACCATCATCGACGGCTGCAACGTCGAGAACGCGTCGTATCCGGCGGGAACCTGCGCCGAACGCTGCGCACTGGGCGCCGCGGTCGTCTCCGGGCACCGGCATTTCGCTGCGGTCGTCATCTGTTCCGAAGCCACTGATCCAACGCCGCCCTGCGGCATCTGCCGGCAGGCGCTGGCGGAGTTCGGCACCACCCTCGACGTGATCGCGGTGACCACGTCGGGTTCCGAGGCGCGCTGGACGCTCGATGAGCTCCTGCCGCATCCCTTCACGCCCTCCAAGCTCCACACCCGATGATCCGGCGCCTGCTTCGCGCCCCCGTGCTCCTGGTGTTCCCGGTCGCGCTGCTGGTCGGCGCCTGCACCGAACGCCTCTCCACGGCCGATTCCTGCCCCCTGCTGTGCCCGGGGCAACAGCTCGACATCCTCGACACCGTCATCGATCCGGCCGTCGTGCTCGACACGACGCTGCAGTCGTTCCCGCTGCTCGGCTTCGAGAGTTCGCTCTTGCTCGCGAGTCGCGGCGACACGCTCGACACGCGCGTGATCGTCCGGTTCGACTCGCTCGCGCGCGTCTTCCAGCCCACCGGGGACACCGCGCGTCCGATCACGCACATCGACTCGGCGACGCTGACGGTCAAGCTCGCGAGGACGAAGGTGAAGGTGCCGAACCGGTTCTTCATCGAGGCGTACGACGTCGGCGACACGACGCTCGTCGACACCCTCCCGACGAACCTGCTGCCGTTCTTCGTGCCGGGCCGCCTGCTCGGCACGTTGCAGATCGACAGTGCGACGTTCATCGATTCGGGCAACGTGAAGATCCCGCTCGACAGCGCGCGCGTGCGAGCGATCGCGTCGACGCCGGGCGCGGTGCTCCGCATCGGGCTGCGGCTGCGCAGCACCGAGTCGGGCGCCATCCTGATCACCTCGAGTGACGACGCGACCAACGGCCCCACGCTCCGCTACCGCGTCTCCGTCGACACGGCGGTCGCCGCGGTCTCGCACAAGCCGTCGTCGTTCACGCCGCGCGTGCCGGTGAACGTCAACGGCGACCTGCTCGACTACCTGCTGGTCGCCGATGCGCCGGACATCCGCGCACCCAACCGCATCTCGGTCGGCGGGCTCCCCGGCAACCGCACCTACCTGCGCTTCGACCTCCCGCGCTGGCTCACCGACTCGACCGCCGTGCTGCGCGCCCAACTCGTGTTCGTGCAGGACCCGGTCCGCGGGCTCGATGAGAACGATTCGTTGACCGTGCGCGCCCAGCTCGTCCTCGCCGGCCGGGCCACAACCGACCTCAACCGCGCCTCGCGCCTCCTCGCGCCGGCGGGCTTCTTCATCGGCGATGCGTTCCGCGTCGCGCCCAGCGACAGCGGGGAAGTCAGCCTCGAGATCAACTCGCTCATGCGCACCTGGCGGACCGTCGACGGGGTGCAGTCCATCCCGAGCGCGCTGATCCTCCGGTCGGACTTCGAGGGCAACAGCGCGCTCGGTGTCCGCTTCTTCGGTCTCGGCGCCGGTGCGGCGCTCCGTCCGCGCCTGCGCGTGAGCTACGTGCCCAACATCCGCTTCGGACAGCCCTGATGCGCCGCTCGATCCGTCTTCTCGCGCTCAGCGCGATCCTCCCCGGCGCCCTTGGCGCGCAGGGAGCGCTCGGCGTCCAGGGCTATGGCTATCCCACGGGACAGCTCGGCAGCGCGTCGATCGCGCTCGGCGGTGCCACCGCCGAGATCGATCCGGCGAGTGCGCTCAACCCCGCCGCCCTCGCGATCCCGTCGCGCTTCTCGATCTACATGCAGTTCGAGCCCGAGTACCGCCGCACCGCGGTCGCCGGGCTCTCCGACCGCTCGACCACCATCCGTTTCCCGGCCTTCATGATCTCGGGCGGCTCGGGCAAGTTCAGCGCCGGTGCTTCGGCCACGACCTTGCTCGATCGCACCTGGAGCAACGTCTACGCCGACAGCCAGAACATCGGCGGGACCATGCTGCCGTCGACGCTCACCGCCGAGAGCAACGGCGCGATCACCGACGTGCGCGCCGCCGCGGCCTACTGGCTCAATCCGAAGGTGCAGTTCGGCATCGGCATGCACGCGCTCACCGGCGAGAATCGGCTGAGCTTCGGCCGCACCTTCCCCGACAGCTCCGGCGTCGGCGGCGTGCAGCAACTCTCGACGATCAACTACTCCGGCCGCGCCGTCTCGTTCGGCGTCATCCTCCTGCCCACCAAGGCGATCGCGATCGGCGCCTCGGCCCGGCTCGGCGGTGGAATGGAAGCGCGGCAGGACGAAGCCGCGCTCGCGGACGCCGAGGTGCCCAACCGTTTCGGCATGACCTTCGCGTACACCGGCATCCCGAACACCACCGTCGCGGCACGCTTCGACCGCACGGGCTGGTCGTCGATGCGCAGCCTCGGCACGTCGCAGATGAGCGTCTTCGACGCGACCGACATCGGCCTCGGCCTCGAAGTCGTCGGCCCGCGCATCGGTGGCGCGCCGTCGTTCGCGCGCATCGGCGTGCGTGACCGCGGCCTGCCGTTCGGCGCGAACGGCGAACAGGTGGGGGAACGCTCGTTCAGCGGCGGCATCGCGATCCCCGTCGCGCGCGGCCGCGGACAGTTCGACATCTCGGTGCAGCGCGCGACGCGCACGGCGGCGGGAGCGAACGAGAAGGCGCTCCTCCTCTCGATCGGGCTCGGCATCCGGCCCTGAGGCCCGCGTGACCTCCGCGACCACGCCCGGGCCGACGGTGGGCTCCCAGACACTGGTGCTGGTCGCGGACGACGTGGAAGCGAACGTCGAGCTCCTGCGCGACCAGCTCGCGTCGCTCGGCTGCCGCGTCATCCATTCGATCGACGGTCCCTCGACGCTCGCGCGTTGCGCCGAGGACCATCCCGACCTCTGCATCCTCGACATCTCGATGCCGCCGGGCGACCTCGGCGTCGACGCGCGCGAGACCGGCTTCGAGGTCTGCCGCCGGCTCAAGCGCGATCCGCGCACCGCTCGCATCCCGGTGATCTTCGTCTCGGCGCTCAACGACGCGAGCGACCGCCTCAAGGCGATCGAGGCCGGCGGCGACGACTTCCTGCTCAAGCCGCACAACCGCCATGTGCTCGGCGCGCGCGTGCGCAGCCTGCTCAAGCTCAAGGGCGCGACCGACGCGCTCGAGGAGAGCCTCAAGCGGCTGCGCGAACTGCAGAAGGCGCGCGACGACCTCATGCGGATGATCGTGCACGACCTCAAGACGCCGCTCACGAGCATGCTCGCCACGCTCGAGATGCTGCGCGACGGCGACTTCGGCGCGATCAGCGAACGGCCGGCGCGCGCCCTCTCGGACGTGGAGGGCAAGGCCGAGGACCTGCTCGGGCTCATCCAGGACCTGCTCGACGTCTCGAAGGTCGAGGAGCAGCCGCTCTCGCTCGCGCCCGAGCCGATCGCGCCGGCGGCGTTGCTCGCCGAGGTGCTCTTCGACTGGGAACTGCGCTTCCGCCAGGAGCAGACGACGGCGCGCACCGAGGTCGCCGACGACGCACCCGTCTTCCGCGCCGACAAGACCTTGCTCAAGCGCGTGCTCACCAACCTCGTGCAGAACGCGATCACGCACTCGCCGGTGCCGGTGACGCTCACGCTCGCGGCACGGCGCGATCCCGCCGGTATCGTCCTCTCGGTCGCCGACACCGGGCCCGGGATCCCCGACGAGTACCAGGACCTCGTCTTCCAGAAGTTCGAGCAGGTGCGCGCCGCGAACGCGCCTCGCGTGCGGAGTTCGGGACTCGGACTCGCGTTCTGTCGCATCGCGATCGAGTCGCACGGCGGGCGGATCTGGCTGCGGAGCAAGGAAGGGGAGGGGAGCACGTTCCATATCCTGCTGCCGGTCGAGCCGATCGAGCGCAGGGGGCGCCTGCTCCGCACCGGCGAGTACCCCGCGGTGGGCCGCGCGCTGGACCCCGCGTGAGGGTCCTGCTGCGCACCTTCGGCTGTCGCGCCAATCAGTACGACTCCGAACAGATCCGCGCACTCTGTGAAGGCGCGGACGTCGAAGTCGTCGAGTCGGGCGACGCCGATGTCGCAGTGCTCAACTCCTGCGCGGTGACGCGCGACGCCGAGGCCGACCTGCGTCAGGCGGTGCGCCGCATCGCGCGCGAGCGGCCCGGCACGCGCGTGATCGTGACGGGCTGCGCGGCGGCGCGCTCTGGGGCGGAGATCGCGGCGCTGCCCGGTGTGAGCCACGTGATCGCGGGCGCCGATCTCGCGGCGGTGGCGATCGCGCTCGACGCGCCGCTTGGCGCGCAGCGTGGCGCGCCGCTCACGCTCCTCGCGCGCGCGCCGCGACAGAGCACCGCGCGCGCCACGCTCCGCGTGCAGGACGGATGCGACGAGCACTGCACCTTCTGCGCGACGACGCTCGCGCGTGGCGCGCACCGCTCGCGTGGCGTGGTCGAACTCGTCGCTGAGGCGCGCGCGCTCGCCGAGCACCATCCGGAGATCGTGCTCACCGGGGTGCATGTCGGTTCGTGGGGCCGCGAGCACGGGACGACGATCGGCGCGCTCGTGACCGCGCTCGTCCGCGGCGTTCCCGACGTGCGATTCCGACTCGCATCCGTCGAGGCCACCGAGGTCGACGCCGAACTCGCCGAGTGGCTGCGCGACGGCGGCATGCGGGTCTGCCCGTACCTGCACGCGCCGCTGCAGTCGGCGAGCGACGCGGTGCTCAAGCGAATGGGCCGTCACTGGTACACGGCCGGTGACTACGCGCGCGCCATCGAGAAGCTCACCGACGGGCGCGCGGTCTTCGGACTCGGCGCCGACGTCATGGCCGGCTTCCCCGGCGAGACCGATGCCGACCACGCCGAGACGATCGCCCTCGTTCACGCCCTCCCGTTCACCCATCTCCACGTCTTTCCCTACTCCCCGCGCCCCGGCACCGCCGCCGACCGACTCGGCGCACCCGTACCGCCCCAGGTCACCCACGCCCGCGCCGCCGAGCTCAGAGAACTCGCCGTGACGAAGTCGGCCACCTACGCCGCGACCCGCGTCGGCGCGACGGCCGACGTGGTGGTGATCGGTGCCGCCCCGACCCCCGACCCGAACCGACCGCTCCGAAAGGCTTTAACGCAAGACTATCTTGAAGTGCGTCTGGAGGGCGCCCAAGCTCGCGGCACCAGATTGTGCGCTAGGCTGCACGCGGAGATGGAAGCAACCTCCCTCCCCCCGCACGCCCCCCTCTCCGCGCATCCCTAGTCAGCCCCCGCACTCCGCACCCCTCTCCCTCAAATGCCTTCTGTTTACATCGAGACCTACGGCTGCCAGATGAACGTCAGCGACTCCGAGCTGATGTACGGCAAGCTGCAGGCCGAAGGCTACGTCACGCAGGACTCCCCGCACGGCGCGGACGTCGTCCTGATCAACACCTGCGCCATCCGCGAGAACGCCGAGCAGCGTGTGATCGGACGCCTCGGCGAGTTGCGTCGCGACCTCAAGCCCGGCGCGATCCTCGGTGTCACTGGCTGCATGGCCCAACGCCTCGGAGCACGTCTGCTCGAGACCGACACGCGCGTGCAACTCGTCGTGGGCCCCGACGCGTATCGCATGCTCCCGGCGTTGATCGACGGCGCCCGCAACGGCGAGCGCTTCAGCGCGACCGACTTCGATCTCGAGGAGCACTACGAGGACTTCACCGCGCGGCGCTTCGAGGGCGTGAAGGCCTGGATCCCCGTGCAGCGCGGCTGCGACTATCGCTGTACCTACTGCATCGTGCCCACCACGCGCGGTCCGGAGCGGAGCCGCCAGCTCGCCGACGTGGTGCGCGAGACGCGCGAAGTCGTCGCGCAGGGCATCAACGAGGTCGTCCTGCTCGGCCAGACCGTCAACTCGTACAACGACGGCTCGCACGACTTCGCCGACCTGCTGCGCGCCGTTGGTGCCGTCGACGGACTCAAGCGGCTGCGCTACACCAGCCCGCACCCCAATGATTTCTCCGACCGCGTGATCGCCGCGATGGCGGAGACGCCCGCGGTCTGCGAGCATGTGCACCTGCCGATGCAGAGCGGTTCGACCTCCATGCTGAAGCGCATGCTGCGTCGCTATTCGCGCGAGGAGTACCTCGACTGCGTCGCGCGGTTGCGCGCGGCGATCCCCGGGATCGGCATCACCACCGACATCATCGTCGGATTCCCCGGCGAGACCGACGAGGAGTTCGAGGACACGCTCTCGCTCTGTCGCGACGTGCGCTTCGACGATGCCTTCACCTTCAAGTTCTCGGCGCGGGAGGGGACGCCGGCCACGCGCATGCCGCCCGAGTGGACGATCCCCTCGGAGATCGTCGACCGCCGCTACGAGGCGCTCGTGGCCACGGTGCGCGGGATCTCGCGCGAGAAGAACATGGGACGCCTCGGCGAGCGGATGGAGGTCTTGATCGAGAAGGAAGCGCGGAAGGGCGAACTGCTTCAGGCGCGCTCGCGCGATTTCAAGACGGTGCTGGTGCCCGGGACGCCGGAACTCATCGGCACGTACATGACGGTGGAGCTCACGGGCACCACCGGCGCGACCTTCACGGGGAGCCCGATATCGCAGGAACGCCGACCGCTCCCGATGGCGGGCTAGCAGGAGCCACCGGCGGGCAGGCCGTGCGCCGCGCGGCGAAGCTCGTCACGATCCGCGCCAACGCGCTCTCGCGCGACAGTCCGGCGCGCGCTGCCAGGAATCCGATCGCGTCGTTGTCGCGAACCGGATCGCCCTCTGCGAGGATCCATGCCGAGTCGCCGCGCGCCTCAGCGCGCTCGCGCAGTACGCATCGGCGAACGTACGCCCGTGCGAGCCGCCGTGATGCATTGCGAACGCCTCGCCAACGCTCCCAGGCACGACGTCGCGTCGGCCGATCGTCGCGACGTGCACGAGTTCGTGTGGATCGAGTCCGCCGGTGGCGGGCAGCGGCGCGAAGACGGCGAGCGGCGGCGAGACCATCATCGCGAAGAGCGGCCGTTCCATGCCGATCACGCCGAGCATCGCGAGCGTGGAGTCGCGCGCGGGGCCGACGATGAAGCGCACCGGAGTCGGCGGCGAACGCGCTCAGGAACAGGCGCCGCGGACGCCCCGGCGTCGTCGCGCTGAGACTGTCACCGCGGATCAGGAAGAAGTCGCGTGGCGCGCCGAGCCGCATGGCGCCGATGGCGAAGTCCCACTTGCGGCCAGTGAAGCGGGCGTCGGCGCTCCGACGGCTCGTGAGGAGCGTGTCGCTGCGTTGAAGCCAATCCGCGTACTCACGCATGACGCCGCAGGCCGGCCCGCCGACGATCGGCAGCCGGGCGCCGATCAGCATGACGCCGTGCATCGCGCTGCGCAGTTGCGTGCAGGGGACCTCGGCTGGCGCGTGGCGATCGGGACTTCGAGGGAGCCCCGGCGTCAGGGGAGATCCTGATGGCGCCCGCGCGAATTCGATGACCCAGTCGGTGCGCGCCCGAGCGCTCTTCCGCTCGTGCCACTCGTCCTCGCCGCCTCGCTGTCGTGGATCGTCGGGCTCATCGCCGGGCTATCGGGCCTGTCGTCCGCGCCCGTGGCGATCGTCTCGGCGATCGCCGTGCTTTTCGCCATCGTGCGCGACCGCGCGCTCACCGCCGCCGCACTCGCGCTCGTACTCGTCGCCGCCGTCGAGCTGGGCGCGGTCGTACGTCGCGCCGACGGCGACTGCCTCGCTCGCGCGAGGGCCGGCGGCCCCTGGGAGGCGGAGCTCCTCGCCGAAGCGAAGCCCGGCGCATTCGTCCGGGCGGAACTTCGTGGGCGCACGGCGTCCGGCGCGTGTGCGGTGTCGCTCGCGATCGCCGTGCGCGCCGGAGAAGCGCCGGCGGGCGCGCTCGTGCGAATCGACCGCGCCGAGCCGAGCGAAGGTGAGCGCGGCCTGCTGCTGCGCGAAGCGCGGCTCAAGGTGCTCGAGGGCCCCGACCCGCTCGAGCGCTGGCGCGCCCGCGTCGCCGCGACGCTCGACCGCCGCTTCGGCGCCGATGCGCCGATGGTGCGCGCGCTGCTGATCGCCGACACGCGCGGTCTCGATCCCGATCTCCGCGACCGCTACGCCGATGCCGGTCTCGTGCACCTGCTCTCGATCTCCGGCCTGCATGTGGCGATCGTCGGCGGCGCGCTGTTGCTCTTGATGAGCGCGTTGCGCCTTCCGAGCGCCGCCGCTGCGGCCGCCGCGGTCGGCATCACCGCACTCTACGTGCTCGCCATCGGCGCGCCGCCGCCCGCCGTGCGCAGCGTCACGCTCTTCGCCGCCACGCAATTGGCGCGTGCCATCCAGCGTCCCGTGTCGCCGTGGGGTAGCTTCGCGATCGCGGCGACGCTGCCGCTCACCGACGTGCGCACCACGCTCGACCTCGGCTGGCAACTCTCGGTCTCGGGATATGCGGCGATCATCGTCGCCGGCCGTCTCGGGCGTCGCCTCCCCGAGGAGTGGCAGGGATGGCGCGCCAGGCTCGCGAAGGAACTCGTCGCCGGCGTACTCACCACGCTCGCGACCGCGCCTCTCGTCGCCTGGCACTTCGGCCGGCTGAGTCTCATCGCGCCGCTCAGCAACCTCGCGGCCGGACCCATCGTGACGCTGCTTCAGCCCACGCTCTTCGTCGTGATGCTCCTCCCCGATGCGCTCGGAGCCGGCTTCGTCGTCGACGCCGCCCGCCCGTTGCTCCGCGCGATGGATGGCGTGGCATCGGTCGCAGCGAGCGCACCCGGCGCCACGGTCGTCGTCGCACCCACCGCGTTCGCGGCGGTGCTCTCGGGAGTCGCGGCCGTCGCGCTCCTTGTGGCAGGCTGGTCGCGGCACTGGGCGCGGCCGCTCACGATCGTCGTGTCGGCGGTCGCCCTCATGGCCTGGATCCCGGATGGGCCGCGCGCACTCTCCGCAGGCGGCGGCACGGTCGAGCTGCACATGATCGACGTGGGGCAGGGCGATGCGCTCGCGTTCCGCTCTCCGCGCGGACGCTGGGTGCTGATCGACGCCGGGCGCTCGTGGCGCGCCGGCGACGCCGGGCGCGCCACCGTGATCCCGTATCTCCGCCGCCGCGGCGGCGAACTCGCGCTGCTCGTGCTGACGCATCCGCATGCCGATCACATCGGCGGCGCGACGAGCGTCCTGCGCGCGCTGCGCCCCGCCGAGTTGCGCGACGCGGCCTTCGTGGAAGGGAGCGCGTCGTATCGGGAACTGCTCCGTCGCGCCGCCGAGCAGGGCACGCGGTGGCAGCGCGTGCGTCCGGGCGAGCAGATCGATGTGGATGGCCTCATCGTCGAGTTCCTCGCTCCCGATTCGGCGTGGACCGCCGCGTTGCGTGACCCCAACGAGGCGAGCACGGTGGTGCGTGCGCGCTACGGCGACGTGCGCTTCCTGCTCACCGGCGACGCCGAGGCCGGGGAGGAGGCGTGGCTGCTCGAACATGCGCACGAGCGACTCACTGCCGACGTGCTCAAGACGGGGCATCACGGCTCGTCCACCAGCAGCACGCCGGAGTTCCTCGAAGCCGTCGCGCCGCGCATCGCGCTCGTGTCGGTCGGGGCGGCGAATACCTATGGGCATCCGAGCGCCGACGTCATGCGGCGCCTCGTCGACCGCGGCGCGACGGTCCTCCGCTCCGACCAGCTCGGGTCAGTGATCGTCCGCACCGACGGCGCCTCGCTCGAGGTCGAGGCCGGCGGCACGCGGTGGAAAGTGGCACGGCCATTGCCCGTGACACCGTAGCGCGGTCACTTTACCCTCGTCGGTCCACTTCGAATTCGGAGCCACGCACCGTGGTCAGGAATACCAGCACGTCGGTCGTCACGATCGAGCGCTACATCATCGAGCAGGAGCGCCTGCACCCGCACGCCACCGGCGCGCTCTCGGGCATCCTGCAGGACCTCGCGCTCGCGGCCAAGATCATCGCGAGCAAGGTGCGCCTGGCCGGTCTCGTCGACGTGCTCGGCGAGCACGGGACCGACAACGTGCAGGGGGAGGCGCAGAAGAAGCTCGACGTCATCTCCAACGACATCATCGTCAAGGCGATGGACCATGGCGGCCGGCTCTGCGCGATGGCGTCGGAGGAGGAAGAGGGGATCATCCAGATCCCCGACCAGTTCAAGCGCGGCAACTACGTGCTGCTCTTCGATCCCCTCGACGGCTCGTCGAACGTCGACGTGAACGTCCCGGTCGGCACGATCTTCTCCGTGCTGCGCCGACTGAGCAAGGGGCATGGTGCGGGCACGCTCGACGACATGCTGCAGCCCGGTTACAAGCAGGTCGCAGCGGGCTATGTGGTCTACGGCTCGAGCACGATGATGGTCTACACCACGGGCCAGGGCGCGCACGGCTTCACGCTCGACCCGTCGATCGGCGAGTTCCTTCTCTCGCATCCCGACATCAAGACGCCGGAGCACGGGCGCTACCTCTCGGTGAACGAAGCGTACGAGCAGCACTGGGAAGAGAACGTCAAACGGCTCATCCGCCGCTATCGCGGCATGGACGGCAAGCGCGAGGCGATGAACGTGCGTTACATCGGCTCGCTCGTCGCCGACTTCCATCGCAACCTGCTCGGCGGCGGACTCTTCGCATATCCGGCGAACGCGAAGAACACCAGCGGCAAGCTCCGTCTGCTTTACGAGTGCAATCCGCTCGCGTTCATCTGCGAGCAGGCCGGCGGCGCGGCGATCGACGGTCACAAGCGCATCCTCGACATCCATCCGACCCAGCTCCACCAGCGCTCTCCGTACTTCATCGGCTCCAAGGCCGACGTCGCGATCGCGGCGGAGCTGCTCGCATCATCCTGATCACCGACCGATGACCGCACCGCGTACGCCCGAGCCTGACGAGCGCCTCACGCCTTCGGGCATCCCCGTCGCGCCGGTCTACCGGCCCGCGGACGGCCCCGTGCCCGCCTCGCTCGGCGAGCCCGGCGCCTTCCCGTTCACGCGCGGCGTGCAGCCGTCGATGTACCGCGGGCGCTTCTGGACCATGCGCCAGTACGCCGGCTTCGGCACCGCGCAGGAGACCAACACCCGCTTCAAGCTGTTGCTCGGGGCGGGGCAGACCGGTCTCTCCACGGCCTTCGACCTCCCCACGCAGATGGGGCTCGACTCCGACTCGCCGAGGTCGCTCGGCGAGGTCGGCCGCGTCGGCGTCGCGATCGACACGGTCGAGGACCTGCACCTGCTCCTCGACGGCATCCCGCTCGACAAGGTCTCGACGAGCATGACGATCAACGCGACGGCCGCCGTGCTGCTCGCGATGTACGTCGTCGTCGCCGAGGAGCGCGGCATCCCGCGCGCGAAGCTCAGCGGCACCATCCAGAACGACATCCTCAAGGAGTACATCGCGCGCGGCACGTACGTCTATCCGCCCGAGCCCTCGCTCGCGTTGATCGCCGAGACGTTCCGGTTCTGCGCCGAGGAGGTGCCGAGCTTCAATCCCATCTCGATCTCCGGGTATCACATCCGCGAGGCCGGCGCGACGGCGGTGCAGGAACTCGCGTTCACGTTCGCGAACGCGCTCACCTATGTGCAGCGCGCGATCGACGCCGGACTCGCGGTCGACGCCTTCGCGCCGCGACTCAGCTTCTTCTTCGCCTGCCACAACGATCTCTTCGAGGAGGTCGCGAAGTTCCGCGCCGCGCGCCGCATGTGGGCGACACTCATGCGCGACCGCTACGGCGCGAGCGACGCCTCGTGCAAGCTTCGCTTCCACACGCAGACCGGCGGCGTGACGCTGCAGGCGCAGCAACCGCTCAACAACGTCGTGCGCGTCGCGGTGCAGACGCTCGCCGCGACCCTCGGCGGCACGCAGTCGCTGCACACCAACGGCTACGACGAAGCGCTCGCACTCCCCACCGCCGCGGCCGCGACGCTCGCGCTCCGCACGCAGCAGGTGATCGCGTACGAGAGCGGCATCGCGCAGACCGTCGACCCGCTCGCCGGCAGCTACTACGTCGAAGCGCTCACCGACGAGGTCGAGCGTCGCGCGCTCGAACTCCTCGCGCAGGTCGAGGCGATCGGCGGCTCGTCGCCGGCGATCGAGGCCGGCTTCTTCCAGGAGGAGATCGGGAAGTCGGCGTACG
>JAYTNC010000415.1:0-3049 GCA_043748515.1 Gemmatimonadota bacterium
CGGCCCGCTACGCGTATCGCGCTGTGCGACAACGACTTGGAGACACGACCACCATCCCGCCGATATGAAATTGGCGCCTAATTGGCGCCTAATTGGCGCCCATGGTCAGCCGGGACCCGGCGGAACCGCCGCCGTCCGCACCGGCGTCCGCTCGATCACCCGCACCGCGAGCAGGTTCTGGTCGGCGCGATGCATCGTCCCCATGAGATTCTCCGCCGGCTGCCGCGAGGCCCAGCCCAGCGAGAACGGCACCGGCGCCGTGCGCAACGCCGAGGCCTGCATGCGCTGCGCGACCATCATCGTCTGCGCCTCGCTCGCGCCGCGCAGCACGATCACGAACTCGTCGCCGCCCACGCGGATCACCGGCTCCTCGGCGCGCACCTGCCGCATGAGGAATCGGCTCATGCGGATGAGCGTGTTGTCGCCCATCTGGTGGCCGTGCGTGTCGTTGTAGGTCTTGAAGTGGTCGATGTCGATGAACAGGCAGCCCCACGGCGAATCGGACGGCGTCAGCTCCTCGTCCATCTCCGCGAGGTACCGCCGGTTGAAGCAACCGGTGAGCGGATCGCGCATCGACTGCTGGCGCAGGTCGTCCTCCATCCGCTTCCGCTGCGTGATGTCGACGAGGATGCCGTGATAGAGCATCTCGCCAGAGTCCGGGTCGAGCACGCCGTACACGGTGTCGAGCACGGTGAGCAACACGCCGTCGGGCCGCACCAACTGCAGCTCGAAGTCGCGCGCGTACCCCTCGCGCTCGACGAGCTCGATCTCGGTGAGGCGCCGCGCCGGATTCACCACGAGCTCGTTCGCGCCGTAGTTCTGCAGGTCGACCATCGAGCGCACGCCGAGCATGCTGAAGAAGGCCGGATTGCCGTCGAGGATCTCGCCGCGCGCGTTCGTGATGTAGATCGCCTCGCGCAGGTTCTTCACCAGCGAGCGCAGGCTGTCGGCGTCGTCGAGGGAGCGGTAGCTCGGGGTCATGCGGTCGCGCTCCCGGCCGACGCGGAGGTCGTCGACGCGCTGGTCGCCGCCACCACCACCGGATCGCCGCCGATCGTCATCTCCGTCTGCTCGTCCATCACCGCCACACGCCGGTCCCAGGTCCGCATCATCGTCACGAAGGCCGTCGCCGACTCGAGGTCGAAGTCGGTCCCGGCCCCCTTCTCCATGTGCGTGAGCACCTGCTCGGACTCCCACGCCTCGCGGTACGGGCGATTGGTCCGTAATGCGTCATAAACATCACAAACGTGCACGAGCTTGCTCGCGGCGTGGACGCCGCGATCGAAGTGCCGTTTGGGATAGCCCTGCCCGTTGATCATGATGTGATGCTCGTAAGCGACGGCGGCCGCGAGGTCGAGATCGCGGTCGCTCTCGTAGATGATCTTCGCACCGTCCACCGGATGCTTGCGCATGATGACCCACTCCTCGTCCGAGAGCTTCCCGGGCTTGGTCAGGACATCCTTGGGGATACGCACCTTGCCGAGATCGTGCAAGAGTCCGGCCACGCCGAACGCCCGCACGTCCTTGGCCCCCATCCCCATCCATTCCGCCAGCGCCATTGTGAGCACGCTCACATTGAGGCTGTGCGTGGTGGTGTACTGGTCGAACTCCTTCAGCTGCAGCAGCGGGATCACGATGTTCTTGTCGCCGTGCATCGCCACCGAGAGCGAGCGCACCACGCTCTCGGCTTCGATCAGCGGCAGGCTGCCTCTCCCCTGCACCTCGTCGTGCATCCAGCGCACGGCGTTGGCCTCGTCATTGAGCGAATATCGCACCGTGGCGGTCGGGAGCGCGACCGACTCCACCAGCCGCACGGTGTCGTCACTCCCCTTCACGCCGATCGCGCCGAACTTGATCGTGCTGCGCCGCTCGGGGCTCCGCGTGGAGCTGTCCACGGCCTGCAGCGTGAGCCGCGCGAGCACCTCCTCGAGGAACTGCTCGAACTCCTCGCGCGACGTGCCGCGCTCGAACTCGAGCCGCTGCACGCCCGCATTTGCGAGCCGCGCGCCCCAGTCCCAGTCGCCCAGCTCACGCAACGCGAGCTCGCCATGGATCACGTCGTGCCCCAGGAAGCTGAACCGCGGCCGCGACTCGTTCTCGAGCAGCCGCTGCAGCGACTCGAACGCCATGTCGATCACGCGCTCCCGCGCGGGATGCCCGTCCTGGTAGAGCGACATCGTCGCGAGCGACTGCGCGAACGTATTGAGGAACCGCACCGACTCGCTCACGCCGAGCTCCCGCGCGGTTGCACCGCGCCGCGGATCTCGTCGTCCGAACTCGCCGCCGCCAGCGCGAGCGCCTCACGGGCCATCTTGTCGTCCCTCCAGTGCGTGGCGAGCCCTTCGAGCGCGGCGAGCATCTCCGGCGCCTTGCCCACGAGCGCCGGCCGCTTCATCAGCTTCCCCACCTTCACGGCGCGTCCCGCGAGCCAGGCCGCGGTGTCGCTGCCCCGGTGGCTCGAGAGCGCGCGGATGCCGAGCGCGCGCATGTCGGCCGAGATCGTCGCGTCGTCGGCCCGCACGCGGAGCATCGCCGCCGCGTCGGGCGGACAGTTGCTCATCGCCGCGCCGAGTCCGAGGCGCAGCGTCGCCTCGTCGGCGTCGGCGAGCGCGCGCACGATCGCCGCGTCGTGCGTGTCGGGGCGCCGCAACTGCTGACGCAACGCCTCGCGACGCACGAGCGCGTCGGGGTGCGTGAGGAACTGCCCGGCGTCGTAGCCGCACTCCCACTCGAGATGCCGCCCCAACAGCGCGATCAACGGTCGCACCATCCCCCAGCGGATCCCCGTGAGCCGGTCGAGGATCGGCCGGCCGGCCGGCGCGCCGATCGCCTCGAGCAGGTCGGTGTACCGCTCGTACGTGCGTTCGTCCGTCACCTCGTCCATGGCATCGAGCGTCGGATCGACCGCGGCGACGCCCATCCGCTTCACCATCCGCTTCAGCACCGCCGTCGGCAGCGGGTCGAGCGCGAGCAGCAGCCGCAGCCGTTCCGGCGTCGCCACATGCCGCCAGAGCGCGTCGCGCATCCAGAGCGACGGCGCGTTGTCCAC
>JAYTNC010000416.1:0-27176 GCA_043748515.1 Gemmatimonadota bacterium
GGCCCGATCACGCGCGCCACGCCACCGAACGTCTGCTGCACCCCCATGTACAACCCGCGCTCATGATTCGGGATCACCTGTGACAGCATGCCAGTGACACACGGGAACGTGAACGCGGTCCCGAGCGGAATGAGCGCGATCGCGAGCGCGAGCGCCACGTAGTTGTGCGCGAACGGCAACGCGAACAGCCCCAGCGCGAGCAACGTCTGCCCGTAGCGTGAGAGCCTGGGCTCGCGATACTTGTCGACGGCAGGCCCGAGGAACAGCGCGCGCGCCACCACCGACAGCACGCCGATGTACGCGAACACCCAGCCGATCCCCGTCTCGTCGATCCCGAACCGGTCGAGCAGGAAGAGCGCGAGGATCGCCGTCGTCCCCTGGAATGCACCCATGCCCACGGCGTACATGAAGATGAGTCGCGACGCCGGCTCGCCGGGGTGCGAGAGCACGCGCTTGAGCGCGGTGCTCGAGCGGCGGATCACCGGATGCTCGCCGGTCTTGCTGCCCACGCGCTCGTTCGACTCGGTGAGGTACTTGAACGCGAACGCCATCGTGATCAGCGTGAGCCCCGCGGCGAGCAGGCCCGGCGCGGCCTGACCCATTCGCGCCGACGCCGAGCCGATCACGGGGCCGATCGCCACGCCCGCATTGGTCGCGGCCGAGAGCCAACCGAGTGTCTTGGCGCGGTCCTTGGGCTCGGTCGCGTCGGCGACGTAGGCCTGGATCACGCCGACGGTGCCGCCGCCCGCGCCTTGGATCAGGCGCGAGAAGAACAGCAGCTCGAGCGAGTTGCTGAACGCGAACACCACGTACGCGATGCCGCTCGCGGCCATGCCCACCAACAGCGCGGGACGCCTGCCGAGCTTGTCGGAGACGCGGCCCCACATGGGCGCGCTCACGAGTTGGGCGATCGCGAAGCTCGAGACCATGAGCGCGATGACGCTGCCCTCGCCGCCCATGCCGACCATGTCGAGCGCCCGCCAGAGCGGGCCATGGCCCACGAACCGCGTCGCGTAGAACGGCAGCAGCGGGAGCACCATGAGGAGCCCCACCATGTCCAGGAACGCGGTCACCATCAGTACGACGAGCTTGCCCAGGGTCCTGCTCCTCCGAGCGGCGGCGGATTTCGACGGGGAAAGGTAACCCGTCGACCAAACCGGGCGTCTCCCCCACAGGCAGGTCCGGAAACCCCTCTAGGGAGCGGCGCCGCGGAGCCGTACTTTATCCGGGTGATCGAGTTCACCGGCAGGATCGCGAGGGAGTCACTCGAGTCGTTCGGCGCGGCGGGGAAGCTCGCGGTCGAGGCGGCCCGGTCGTCCAAGGACGTCCGGACCTGGTGGCCCAATTTCTCGCAGCAGGCGCGGCAGCTCGGCGTGGACTCGCTGCCGATCGGCATCCTGATCGCGCTCTTCACGGGCGTCGTGCTCGCGCTGCTGGCCAGCTACAGCTTCACCGGTGCGGTGCCGCGCTACCTGGTGGGCACGCTCGTGCAGAAGACGATCATGATGGAGCTCGCCCCCGTGCTCACGGGCCTCGCGCTCGCCGGCCGCGTGGGCGCGAACATCGCCGCCGAACTCGGCACCATGCGCGTGACCGAACAGGTCGATGCGCTCGAGACGCTCTCGTTCGACCCGATCGCGTATCTCGTGGTGCCGCGCGTGCTCGCCGGAACGCTGATGTTCCCGGTGGTGGTCGGCGTCGCGATGTTCGTCGGGCTCGGCGCGGGATGGGCGGCGTCGCTGATGCTGCTCGACCTCTCGACGATGGAGTTCATGAAGGGCGCGCGATTGTTCTTCGATGGCTTCGACGTGCGATATGGCTTGGTGAAGTCGGCGAGCTTCGGCTTCGTGGTGACGCTGCTCGGCTGCACGAACGGCCTCAAGGCGCGCGGTGGCGCACAGGGCGTCGGCGCCGCGGCGACGAGCGCGGTGGTGCAGTCGGCGGTGATGATCCTCGTGCTCGACGCCTTCTGGGCGATGGTGTGGCTACTCGGGAGAGCCAAATGAAGGTGCGCTCGAATGACTGGATCGTGGGCCTCGTGATCATCCTCGCGGCGATCGGCATCGTCGTCTCGACGATGTTCCTGCAGCAGACCGAGTTCGGGAAGAAGCGCCAGGGCGTGACGGCGCGCTTCCGCGACGTCGGCAACATGCAGGTGGGCAACTCGGTGGTGATCCGCGGCGTGCAGGCGGGCCGGGTCCAGGAGATCAGGCTCGTCGACAAGGGCTGGGTCCTCGTGACGATGGACCTGCAGGAGGACATCATCCTCCCGCCCGACCCGGTGGTGCTCATCCAGGCGGCGACGCTCTTCGGCGAATGGCAGGCGATCATCACGCGCCGCGCGAGCGTGCCGGCCAACCGCGAGGTGCTCGCGCAGCTCGCCGATGTGGTCGACGCCCCCTTGGGCGCGCTCGACGGCGCGGTGCTGCCGGACATCGCACAGCTCACGACGGTCGCGGGCGGCATCGCCGGAAACGTGGCGTCGGTCTCGGAGCGCGTGCGGGTGGCGTTCAACGACAGTGCGGCGCGTGAGCTGCGCACGTCGATCCGCAACTTCAGCGTGCTGTCGGGCGATCTCTCGCGCACGATCAAGGTGCAGTCGCGCAATCTCGACTCGATCGCGGTCGATGTGCGCGCGGGCGCGGACAATCTCTCGTTCACGACGGCGGCGCTGCGGCGCACGCTCGATCGCGTGGACTCGGCGACGTCGGCCGCGCAGGTGCAGCGGATCGTGGCTGAGACGGAGGTGGCGATGCGGAACATCCGTGAGGCGAGTGAGCGGGTGAATGCGCTCACGATCGCGTTGCAGGGGACGGAGCAGAATGTCCGCGGGGTGGTGGTGAAGGCGGACGGGATCCTCGGGAAGATCGACCGGGGGGAGGGGTCGCTCGGGCTGCTGTTGAATGATCAGAGTCTATATCGGAATTCGGATTCGCTGCTGGTGGATCTGCGGGCGTTGCTGGCGGATTTCCGGAAGACGCCGAAGAAGTACATCAATCTGAGTGTGTTCTAGATGCGGGATGCGGAGGGGGGAGAGGGGTGCGGGGTGCGCGGGGTGGTGAGGGATGCGGGGGGATGAGGGTTTGCGTGGGGAGGGGGGGCGGGGCACCTTCCCTTTGCGTTCGCTTGTAGAGTCGCGTTCTCTTTCATCATTCATCCTTCCACCTTCATCCGCCGCCCTATGACTGACCGCCGTCGATTTCTCTCCAACACTGCGGCGCTTGGCGCGGCGCTCGCGCTCGGCGCGAGGCCGGGTTCCGCGCAGGACGATCACGACGCTCCCGCGCAGGGCGGGAACGATCTGCCGCCGGCGATCAAGGCGCTGAAGCCCATGAAGGAGGGCGTCGTTCCCATCAGTGTCGCGGAGCGGCAGGGGCGGTTGGAGAAAGCGCGGCGGTTGATGCGCGAGCAGGGGGTGGATGCGCTCATGCTCACCGGCGGGACGTCGATGGTCTACTTCACCGGGATCGGGTGGGGATTGAGCGAGCGGTTGCTCGCGGCCTTCGTGCCGGTGAGTGGGCGGCCCTTCCTCGTGACGCCGAAGTTCGAGGAGGAGCGCGCGATGGAGCAGGTCGCGCTCGGACCGATGGCCGGCGGCGCCGACGTCTATGCGTGGGAGGAGAACGACGATCCCTACGCGCTCATCGCCAACGGCCTGCGCTCACGCGGCCTGACTGCGGCGACGATCGCGGTGGAGGAGACGGTGCGCTGGCAGTTCAGCAACGGCGTCTCCAAGCTCCCTGCGGTGCGCCTCACCGACGGCACGCCGGTCACCGCCGGTTGCCGCATGGTGAAGGACGCGCACGAACTCGCGCTCATGCGGCACGCAAGTGCGGTCACGCTCAAGGCCTACGAGGCCGCGTGGAAGTCGCTCAAGGAAGGGATGACCCAGTCCGAGTTCGCGCGGCTCGTCTCGCTCGCGCACACGCAGCTCGGTTTCTCCGGCGCTGCCGGCGTGCAGGTCGGCAAGTACTCGGCGCTCCCGCACGGCTCCGCGACGCCGCAGGTGGTGCGCGAAGGGAGCATCCTGCTGATCGACGGCGGCTGCAAGGTCGAAGGCTACAGCTCCGACATCTCGCGCACCTTCGTGCTCGGCACACCGACGCAGCGGATGAAGGACGTGTTCGAGATCGAACATCGCGCGCAGAGCGCGGCGCTCGCGGCGGCCAAGCCGGGACTCGCCTGCGAAGTGGTGGATGCGGCGGCGCGGAAGGTGATCGTCGACGCCGGCTTCGGGCCCGACTACAAGTACTTCTCTCACCGCGTCGGGCACGGGATGGGGATGGACGGACACGAGTGGCCCTACCTCGTGCGCGGGAACAAGCTGCCGTTGGCGCCGGGGATGGTCTTCAGTGACGAGCCCGGCATCTACATCCCGGGGGAGTTCGGGGTGCGGCTCGAGGATGACATGGTGATCACGGAGACCGGGGCGGAGTTGTTCACGCCGCAATCAGAAAGCCTGGAGAAGCCGTTTTGAAGCTGAAAGTGGAAGGATGAAGGCTGAAAGATGAACGGCGATGCGGGGGAGCCCCGCATCGCCGTGCGTCGTTCATCTTTCAACGTTCATCCTTCATCCTTCATTTGATTCGCTTCCCCCGCTGCACCACGAGCTCCACGTTCCGGAGCGTCTCGATCGACGCCAGCGGGTCCTCCCGCACCGCGATGATGTCGGCGATCTTCCCCGGCGAAACGGTGCCGACGCGGTCGAGCACGCCGAGTGAGAGCGCGGGCCAGTAGGTCGCGGCGCGGATCGTCTCCATCGGGTCCATCGCGTACTGGCGCACCCAGGTCACCATCTCCTCGGCGGTCGCGTAGCCGTGGAAGTTGGCGGGCACTCCGGCGTCGGTGCCGATGAGCAGGCGCACTCCGCTCTCGCGCAGCTGGCGGAACTTGCGCTGCAACGTGGGGCCGCGGTCGGGCACGTGGCGGTAGTAGGCGAGCGTGTCGATGGCGCGGATCGAGCGGCGGATGTCCTGCGCGATCGAGTCGGGGAGGTAGCGGTACCAGCGTGGGTCGTCGAGGTATTCGTCGGCGTCACGACGCGCGGTGAAGTTGGTCAGGACGTCGATCGTCGGCGTCCAGTAGAGCGGGCCACGCGCGCCCTGGGCCGTGCGCTCGTGCAACGGCGTCATCACGTCGTCCGGATAGCCGGGGCTCGCTTGCATCCCGGTATGCTCGAAGTCGTCGACGCCCGCCGCGAGTCCGCGCCGCACCTCCTCGGGGCGATGCGCATGTGCCACCACGGGGAGCTTCCGCTTGTGCGCTTCGTCGACGACCGCGCGCATCTCCTCCATGGTCATCTGGTCCTGGTCGATCAGCTTGATCACGTCCACGCCGGCGTCGGCGAGCCGATTCACCTTGGCGCGCGCGTCGACCGCGCCGTTGATGCCCCACCGAAAGGCCTCGGTGCCGGGGTATGGTGTCTTCTGCAGGAACGGGCCCGAGGTGTAGATCGTCGCACCCTGCAACTCGCCGCGCGCGATCCGTCGTTTCACGTCGAGCACGTCGTCGAGTGGGGCGCCGAGGTCGCGCACGCTGGTGACGCCCGCCATGAGATTCTGGCGCGCGGCCGCCGGGATGATCGTGTTGCGCAACTCGGGCGGGTAGACGCTGTCCCAGTGCGCATAGTTGCCGTGTCCGACGAGCATGAGGTGCACATGCATGTCCCAGAGGCCCGGCAGGAGATACTGGCCCTCGGTCGATATGACCGTCGCGCCGACGGGCACCGCGAGCGACCCCACCTGACCGACGGCCGTGATGCGTTCCCCGCTCACGAGGATCACGCTGTTGCGGAGCGGCGCACCGCCGTTGCCGTCGATCAACGTGCCGCCCACGAGTGCGAGCGTGACGGCCGATCGCTGCGCGGTGAGCGCGACGATCGCCGCGACGCTCGCGGCGACTGCGGTCAGCGCGCGTCGATGACGTGCGTTGATCATGGGATCGGGACTCCGGTGGGGATCGAGATCCCATTGAGCGAGAGCGACTTGGCGGTCGCATTGAGCGCCGGGATGTCCTTGGTCACCACCTCCTGCCAGACCATTCTCAGCCGCTCCCAGCGCACCGTGAGCTCACTGAACCGTTCGGTCGCGCCGCGTGTGGGACGGCCTTCGGCACCGCCGGAGATGTAGCCGTTGGGCCCGGTGAGGTTCCCGTAGAGCTCCGCCCACTGATTGTCGAGCTGCCCGGCGAAACGGATCGGGTCCTGCCCGCTCTTGCTCCGCGTCTGCGAGAACTGCGCCTCGAGTCGCTGCAGCTTGCCGCCGAGCGCGTCGACCTGCGCGTCGAGCGCCGCGTCGGATCCCACGCGCTTGGCCGCGACCATCAACTGCTCCATCTGCTGCCGCACGTCGCGCAGCTCGCGCAGCGTGCGATTGAGTGCGTCCATGGAGTCACGCACCGCGCTCGCGACGCGGAACTGCTCCGCGTACTCGGCCGCCGTGATCTGCGGCAGACGGGGGTCGGGAAGCACCTTGAACGGACGTCGCATGGTCACGCCGTTGGCCGTGAGCACCGCTTCGTACTCCCCCGGCGGAGCCTTCACACCGCCGTTGTAACCCCAGAGGACCACGCTGTCGACCGGCAGAGGGCCGGTATAGGTGAGGTCCCACGCCACGCGGTGCAGGCCACGCGCGACCGGGAGCCTGCGCGTGCGCGCGCGTCGCGAGGCCGCGCTGTCGGACGTCAGGCGTCGCACCGTGCGCCGCTGCGCATCGACGATCTCGAGCGTGACGCCTGATGTGGAATCCCGTCCCAGCCAATAGTGCAGGACGGCGCCATTGTCGGGCTGATCGGGCTGCCCGACCTGCGGATCGAACGGGTCGACGCCCTTCTGGGCGCGCACCGCATCGCGCGGTGTGAACAGGTGTGCCGCCGCGGCGATCACCGGTGCGGAGAGCTCGCGCAGAGGACTGACGTCATCGATGATCCAGAGCGAGCGTCCCTGCGTCGACATCACGAGGTCGTCGTCGCGCGCCTCGAGATCGGCGATCGGCGTGATCGGCAGGCTCCTCGGGAATCGCTGCCAGGCGCGCCCGCCGTCGAGCGAGACGTAGAGTCCGTACTCGGTGCCGGCATAGAGCAGCGTCGGCACGCGGGGATCCTCGGCGAACGATCGCACGGGGAAGTCCGCCGGGATGCCATTCGTGCCGTCGGCGAGGCGCGTCCAGGTGCGCCCGTGGTCGTCGGTGCGGAAGATGTACGGGCGGAAGTCGTCGAGGCGGTACGCCTGGACCGCGATATAGGCGCGCGTGGGGCTGTGGGCCGAGAGCACGATCTCCTCGACCGTGCCGAACTTCGGCATGCCCGGCGGCGTGACCTCGGTCCAGCTCGTGCCACCGTCCCGCGTGACGTGCACCCGGCCGTCGTCCGTCCCGGCCCAGAGCGTGAGCGCGTCGCGACGGTCCTCGGCGAGCGCGAAGACCGTGTTGAAGATCTCGACGCCGGTGATGTCGTTGTTGATCGGCCCGCCGCTCGCGAGCTGGTGCGCCGGTGTGTCGGTCGTGAGGTCCGGCGAGATGCGGTCCCACGAGCGGCCGGCATCGCGCGTGCGGAGCACGTACTGCGAGCCGTGATAGACGACGTTCTTGTCGTGCCGCGAGACGAGGATCGGCGCCGCCCACTGGAAGCGGTACTGCAGGTCCTTCGCCGCCTGTCCGAGCTGCAGCTCGGGATAGAGGATCACGTTGCGACGCTCGTCGGTGCGCGTGTCCCAGCGGTTGATCGCTCCGCCGTAGCAGCCGCCCCAGATCACGCTCGGGTCGTCGGGGTGGAGTGCGACCGGGCCCGTCTCGCAGCCCGACGCGTAGCGATAGTCCTGGAACGGATGCACCGAGTTGGACGACGACCAGGCGGGTACGCTGAGGGTCGTGTTGTCCTGTTGCCCGGAGTAGGTGCGATAGGGAAAGCCGTTGTCGGTGATGACATCGTAGAACTCGGCCGTCGGCTGGTTGAAGTACGTGGACCAGCTGCGGCCGCGATTGAGCGAGACCTGCGCACCGCCGTCGTCGGCGACGATCATCACGCGCTTGTCGGCGGGATCGATCCAGAGGTCATGCACGTCGCCGTGCGGCACCGGGATCTCGGTGAAGGTCGTGCCGCCGTCGATCGACCGGTAGAGCGAGGTGTTGAGCGCGTAGACGACGTTCTCCTCCTGCGGGTCGGCGCGCACGTGCGTGTAGTACCAGGCGCGCTGGCGCAGCTTGTTCTCGCTGTTCGTGCGCGTCCACGTGGTGCCGCCGTCGTCGCTCCGGTAGAGTCCGCCCGCCGGCTCGGCTTCGACGAGCGCCCAGACGCGGTCAGGATTCGCGGGAGAGACCGTGAGCCCGATCTTGCCGGTGAGCCCCGTGGGGAGACCACCGGCGAGCTTCTGCCAGTTGTCGCCGCCGTCGGTGGAACGCCAGACGCCGCCCTCGAGTGAGCCCGAGATGAGCGTCCACGGCTTGCGCTCGGCGCGCCACATGGCGGCGTAGAGGACGCGCGGGTTGCGCGGATCGATCACGATGTCGGACGCCCCCGTGCTGTCGTTCACGAAGAGGATCCGGTCCCAGGTCGCGCCGCCGTCCTTGGTCCGGAAGATCCCGCGCTCCGGATTGCGTCCGAACGGCCTGCCCAGCACCGCGGCGTAGGCGAGATCGGGGTTGGACGGATGCACGACGATCCGGCCGATCTGGCCCGCCATGCGGAGTCCTGCGCTCTTCCAGCTCTTGCCGCCATCGGTGGAGCGCCAGGCGCCGCGGCCCATGGAGGTGTTGCCGCGGATGTCGATCGAGCCTTCGCCCACGTACACCACGTTCGGATCGCTGCCTGCGACCGCGATGGCACCGACCGATCCGCCGAAGAAGCCGTCGGAGATGTTGCGCCAGGTGTGGCCGGCGTCATCGCTCTTCCAGACGCCGCCACCGGTGGTGCCCATGAGGAACGTGCTGGGCTCGCCGGGCACTCCGGTGACCGCCGTGGAGCGTCCGCCGCGGAATGGGCCGAGGAGTCGGGTCCGCAGGCCCTTGAGGGCGGCGGTGTCGATCGTCGCGCGGGGCGGCGTCGTGGACGTCGCCGCGGTGGTCGCGCCGGAGCTCGCAGGGCGCTGCGCGAGCAGGGGCCTCACCGCCGCCGCGTCGCCGCCGACGATCAGGGCCGAGACGGCTATCAGGGACGAAAGGGAGTTCGAGAAGGATCGCATCGTGTGTTCCGGTCGTGTGGTGGAGGACGGTGAGTCGATCGATCAGGGCCGCGGGCGGGCGGCCGGCGTTCCGCCGCCGCCGCCGGTATTGTCCGACCCGGCGCCGCCGAATCGGACGCCGGCGATGATCGCCCCGGCGCCGATGACGCCGACCACGCCCGCGATCGCCGTGCGCCGACGGTCGAGTTCGCGGACCCGCAGCTGGGCGAGGTCGCCGCGCACCAGCGCGATCGTGGTGCCCTTCATGTAGTACGTGAGACCGTCGCGCGTGCGCACCTCGTCGACCGCGATGTCGAGCGAATCGCCGCGCGTCCCCGAGAGGGTGCCGAGGATCGTCGCGGCGTTGGGCCCTGCGCGGGCCGTGACGGCGATCGAGCCCGCGTCGGAGAGCACCGCCTCGATGGTGGCGCCGGACGGTGGGATCCCGGTCTCCACGCGGTAGTTGTAGCAGCCGGTGAGCATCGCGGTCGCGGGGAGCACGAGGAGGAACGAGAGTGGACGCATGATGTGGGACGGGTGGAGGGCGAAACGCACCGCGGGCCGTGACCAGAGAAGGTCACGGCCCGCGGGAGCCACCGCAATAGGGACGGCGACTACAACGGCATCACTGGCAGAGCCGCGTGTTGTTCGGCTGCGGGGCCGCCGGGTTCGTCTGACGCTCGATGTACGTGATCGGCAGGAGGCACCGGCCCCGTACGCCCACCCCGGTCAACCACCGGGTGTCGGCGATGTTGAAGCGGTACATGTCCATCAGACGCCGGCCCTGCAGATAGAGCTGGGTCTTGCGCTCGTATTCGAGCTTGGCGGTCGCTCCCGTCGCGTCGGGATACGGCGGGAGGCCATTCACGGTGCGCGAGAGGTTGATGTTGGTGAGGAAGCCCGGGTTGTCGGCCGCGGCGAGGCGAGCCTCGGCGAGGATCAGGTACATCTCGCGGGCCGAGACGACCGTCATCGGGACGTTGTTGCCGACCGCGGGGCGGCAGCAGGCGTCGATCGCCGCGGCGACCGTGGCGCTCGCGACGCCCGTCACCGGGTCGATCATCGCGATGCCGGGCAGGCCGGCCAGCGGGACGATCGGACGGGTGGGGTCGGCATTCACGAACGTGTTGCCGGCGCGGATCTCGCCTCGGTTGTTGAGCTCGAACCCGAGGTTGATGCCGGCGAGGTTGTTCGCGGTCGGGGTGAGGACGTAGCGCCATGCGACGGCCGTGCCGCCGCCGAGCGCGAGCATCGCGTTGGCATCGGCGACCGCGCCGGCGTCGTTCACCAGCGGGTTGCCGGCGGGAACGCGCGCGGGGAGGACCTTGGCCCACGAGGCCTTGGAGAACTTCGCGCGCGCCCGGAGCGCGAGCACCTGGCGCTGGAGCTCCACGTCGCCCGCTGCCACGGCGACCGGGAGGGCCCGGTCGAGCATGACGATGGCCGAGTCGTAGAAGATCGGCATGTTCGCGGTGCCCACGGCGGCACCCGCGACCGTGCGATCCGACTCCAGGACGAAGTCGTCGAACATGTCGCCGATCGAGATGTAGATGATCGCGCCGAAGATGTTCGCCCGCGCGAGGTCGCGACGGTTGCGCAGCGTGCCGGCCGCCTGGAACGATGTGACGCGGTCGATCGCGAAGTTGCTCAGCCAGCGGGCCTCGGTCACGAAGGGGAAGGCCCCGTCCGTGTACTCGTTGACGGGATCGGAGACGTCGCCGTCGTCGAGGTTCTTCCAGAACTCGCGCGAGCCCACCCAGGTGAGTTCGTCGGTGGCGACCGAGTACGGCGCCAGGATCGCGGTCAGCGCGCGCGTGACCGCCGCGCCCTGGCCGTTGACGAGCGTCGTGGCGCCGGCGGCGTCGGCGAGCGCCGTCTCGACGACCGCGTTGGGATTTTTGACATCCGTGTCGAACGGGTTCGCGCACCCCAGGGGGATCATCACCGTCGCGGCGAGCGCGAGGCGTCCCAGGTGGCGGATCGTCGACCGGTGCCGACCCATGCTGTTGTTCGTTGGCATTGGTATATGGTCTCGGTCAGAAGCCGTAGTTGAATGCAAGCGAGAAGCGACGGGGGATCGGAAGCCCGAACGCGTCCACGGAGTCGAGGAAGTTCTGTTCGAGCGCCGACCCGATGCCGCGGCCGACCGCGTTCGATTCCGGATCCATCCCCGGATACTTCGTCCAGATGAACAGGTTGCGGCCCGAGGCCGTCACCGAGAAGGACTTGGCGCCCATCTTGGCGGCGATGCCTTCGGGGGCCAGCCAGGTCACCGAGAGCTCACGCAGACGCGTGAAGTCGCCCTTCTGGTGCTGGTTCAGGCCCGGCTCGAGCAGACGGCGGTACTCGAAGACGTACTTGCTGGCCGCCGCGAGGCGCTGCTCCGGCGTGCTGGCCGGGTTGTTGAGCGTCGACTCGATCTCCGACCACTCGCGCCGGTTGGACCCGATCGACGGATGCTGCGACATGCGGAAGCCGTCGGTCAGGTTCTGGATGAAGAACCCGGTCTTGTACTCGAAGAGCGACGACACGCGCCAGCTGGCGCCGAGCTTCGCGTTGAAGCCGAACGACCCGGTCCAGTCGGGGATGATGTCGCCGACGAACTGCTCGCCGGTGTTGCCGTTGCCGTCGAAGTCGCCGAGCAGCGGACGCAGGTCCGCCTGCACGCCGGAGTTCTTGAGGTCGCGCGGCGTGGCGAAGTACGCCAGGAGCGAGTCGCGCGAGGCGGGCACGTTGCGGCCGCGGAAGTTGATCGGCAGCTCGCCGGCCGACGCGTTGTAGCATCTGATCGGGTTGCCGGCGCTGTTGGTACGCGGGCCGCCGGTCGGGCAGATCTCCGCCAGACGCGGCGAGAAGAGCGAGCCGAGCGGGTAGCCTTCCTTGAGGAAGCCGCGGTAGCGGATGTAGCCGACCTTGAGCGGCGGGGCGCCGCCGAGGTCGGTGAGCGTCTGCTTGAGGTAGGCGCCGTTGACGAAGAGGTCGGCCGAGACGCGGTCGGTGTTGACCGCGAACCACCGGAGCCCCATCTCGAGGCCGTTGGCCTTCATGGAGCCGATGTTGTTGAGCTGCGGCGAGCGGAAGCCGCCCGAGACCGCGAACTGCTGCGCCACGAGCAGGTCGTTGACCTTGCGGTTCCACGCCGTGAACTCGAACGCGAACTGGTTCTCGAAGAAACCGGCTTCGAAGCCGAGTTCTGTCTCGGTCGAGATCTCCGGCTTGAGCGCCGGGTTGCCGAGGTTGGCGGGCACGAGGCCCGCGCCGAGCTCGGAGGCGAGCGCCGAGAACGTGGTGAACTTGTCGAAGGCGCCGGGCTGACGGCCCGACTGTCCGATCGCGCCGCGCAGGCGGAGCGTCGAGATCCAGCTCGGCAGCAGGCTCGAGGCGGCGTTGTGATCCGAGACGACGTACGACAGCGAGACCTTCGGGTAGAAGACACCACCCGCTTCCGCGCCGAACGCCGAGGAGAAGTCGTAGCGACCGCCGATGGTGCCGGTGAGGTAGTCGTTGAAGCTGAGCTGCTCCTGTGCGAAGTAGCCGCCGTTGATCGTGGTGAGGAAGCCCTCGCCGATCGTCTGGTTGGCGCCGGCCGCGCCGATCTGCACGATCCCGGGGCCGGGGAAGTTCGTGCCGTTGGCCGTGTGCGCGGTGGTCTGGTTGTTGAACACCTGCAGGCCGGCCACGAACGACGATTCCCAGGTCGGGTTGATCTGCTTGTTCCACGCGATCTTGGAGTCGATCGTGATCACGCCCTGCCGTTCCTGCCGCACGAAGCGCGCGCCGTCGGGCGTCTGTGCGGTGAAGAGGTCGACGTTGTAGCCGAACGGCGAGAAGCCCACGTCACGCTGCGCGGTGAAATCGTACCCGCCGGTGACCGAGAGGCTGAGGCCCTCGACGAACTGGTACTGCACGTCCATCGCGCCCGCGAACCGCCCGACCGACTGGTCGTTGAGCTGCTGCATCGATTCGCGCACGGTCATGAACGCCTGGTTCCCGAACGGATTGCCCGCCGCCGTGCAGCGGAAGCGGCCGGCGACCGACGAGTTGGTGCAGTTGGCGAACTCGGGGCGCGCCATGTACGTGAGCGAGTTCGACCCGTAGATGTTGTTGTTCGCCTCGGGGCTCCGCAGGAACGAGTTCGTGTACGAGGTGCGGACGCCGATGCGCATCTTGGAGGTCGGGATCAGCTGCAGGTTCACCGTCGCCTGCTGGCGGCGCGCGACGTCGTCGGACGGACCGAAGCCCGAGTTGCCGAACGGGCCGTCCTCGTTCTGGTTGCGCATCGAGACGAAGTACGTCACCGTCGGCGAACCGCCCTGCACCTGCGCGGTGATCGTCGAGCCCGAGCCGGCCTCGGTCATGAAGTCCTTGAAGAGCGGCTCCTCGTAGACCGTGAACGGCGTCGGGGTGTAGCCGAGGAGGGGCGAGATGCGGTTCGCGACGACCGTGTCCTTCACGTAGAAGGAGTTCGGCGCCACGCGGTCCGGCATCCGGATCGCTTCCTGCTGGAACGAGACGTTCCAGCGCGGTGCGCCCACGTTGCCGCGCTTGGTGAAGATCTGGATCACGCCGTTCGAGGCCTCGGTGCCGTACAGCGTCGCCGCGGCGGCGCCCTTCAGCACTTCGATGCGCTCGATCGAGTTGGGGTCGAAGTCGTCGAGACGCGACGAGCCGACGTTGCCGTTGGCCGCCTGTCCGCCGCCCGCGTTGATGCGGATGCCGTCGACGAAGATGATCGGTTCGTTCGACTGCGAGAGCGAGGAGTTGCCGCGGATGCGGATCTTCGCGCCCTCACCCGTGAGTCCGCCCGAGGGCAGACCGACGAGGCCGGGTTCGCGCCCCTGCAGGATGTTCGACACGTCGCTCATGGGCATGTTCTCGGGCGGCTTCACGATCGCGATCGTGTTGCCGAGCTTCTTCACCTCGGTCGCCTGGCCCGAGCCCGTCACGACCACCTGGTCGAGCTGGAGCGACGACTGCTGCAGCGCGAAGTCGACCTTGACCACCTCATCGGGAACGACGTTCGCCGCCCTCGTCACCTGGGTGTAGCCGATCGTGCGCGCCCGGAGCTCGAGGCGGAACGCGGCCGTAACGTTGGGGACGATCAGGCGGTACGCACCCTGCGCATTCGTCACCGCTCCATTGGAACTGCCGACGACGAAGACCTGCACCGACTCGAGCGGTCGGTTCGATCCAGCATCGCGGACCACACCCTCGACGGTCGCGGTTCGGCCCTGCGCCGCGAGCGCCGCTGGGACGAGCCCCAGAGCGATCGCCGTGCGGCGCGCGAGATGGAGAAACCTGCCACTGCTTGAAAGGAACACGGTACTTCCTCCGGACGGGGGGGGATTCGGAGTACAGTGCGGGATGCACACTTCGGCGGAGTCTGCGAGTACGTTCCCGCTGCACGGCCATGGGAGCCGGACGAGACGATACGACGCACCGGGGAACCCCGCAAGGAGCATCCGCGTCCCTTCTTCCGATCTCCCGCGATCTCGCCGATCCCCTCTCCGGTCCGCCGCTAGACCAGCATCCCCGCGATGCACGCCGATGTGAATGCCGCCAGATTGCCCGCCACCATCGCCCGCAGCCCCAGCGCCGCGATGTCCTTCTTCCGCTCCGGCGCCAACCCGCCGATCCCGCCGATCTGGATGGCGATCGACGAGAAGTTCGCGAAGCCGAGCAGCGCGTACGTGAGGATGATCGCCGAGCGCGGCTGCAGCACCTGTGAGCCACCGAGATCCGTCGCGAACTGCGCGTAGGCCACGAACTCGTTGAGCGTCGCCTTGATGCCGATCAGGCTGCCGACGTAGGCCGTGTCGGCCCACGGCACGCCCATCACCCACGCGAGCGGGCGCAGCATGAAGCCGAGGATCGACTGCAGGCTCAGCGCCTCGAGGCCGAAGAGGCCGCCACCCCAGCCGAGCATCGCGTTGAGCAGCGCGACGAGCGCGACGAAGGCCATCAGCATGGCCGCGACGTTGATCGCGAGCTGCACGCCCTGCGCGGCGCCGTTCGCGGCCGCTTCGATCACGCTGTTGTCGGCGCTGTCGGAGGTGAGCAGTCGCGCGCGCCAGCCGCCCGTATTGGGCGGACGGTCGACGACGGCTTCAGCGGCGTTCACGCCCGCGGCCGTCTCGGGTACTTCGGTCTCTGGCAGGATCATCTTCGAGAGCGCGAGGCCCGCCGGCGCGTTCATCACGCTCGCGGCGAGCAGGTGCGCGGCGATGCCGGGGAAGTATCCGGAGAGCATGCCCACGTACGCCGCGAGCACGCCGCCCGCCACGGTCGCGAAACCACCGATCATCACGGTGTTGAGCTCGGAGCGCGTCATCTTCGCGACGAACGGCTTGATCAGCAGCGGCGCTTCGGTCTGCCCCAGGAAGATGTTGCCGCTCGCCGAGAGCGTCTCGGCCCCCGACGTGCCGAGCGTCTTCTGCATCACGAACGCCAGGCCCTTCACGATCAGCTGCATCACGCCGAGGTAGTACATCACCGACATCAGCGCGGAGAAGAAGATGATCGTCGGCAGCACGTTGAAGGCGAAGTAGGCGCCGGTCTGCGCCATCATCCCGACGGTCGCGCCCTCGCCGGTCACCGGCACCGCCGACTGCACGAGATTGCCGAACACGAAGCGCGCGCCCTGCTCCTGGAAGCCGAGCAGACCGGTGATCATGTCGCCGAGTCGCTGGAAGATCATGCGGCCGGTGTCGGTCTTCAACACGATGATGCCGAACAGCGCCTGCAGGCCGAAGCCCGACATCACGAGGCGCCAGTTGATCGCCTTGCGGTTGTACGACATGAGCCACGCGATGAGGATCATCGTGGCGATGCCGATGAATCCGATGAGGCGTTCGCCGATCGGGATGTCGAGGCCGCCACGCGCCTCGGCGAGCCGTTCGGCTGCCGTCTGGGTCTGGAAGAGCAGGTTCAGTCCGGCACTGGCGAGCATCAGGATCCTCGGGGGAAGTCGCGCGGAGGACCAGGTGCTGCGAGCGCACCGGGCCGGTCGGGCTCGAATGGAGACTGGCAGAAGCTACTGGCAGTCCGAGGCTGTCCGCCACTCGCGGCGGCGGGTGCACCGGCTTTGATTCCATTCATGTCCCAACGCATCCGCACGCGATTCCTCGTGATCGGTTCGGGGGTCGCTGGCCTCCAGACCGCCTGGCGCGCGTCCGACCACGGCGACGTCGTCGTCCTGACCAAGCGCACGCTCAAGGATTCCGCCACCGCCTACGCGCAGGGCGGGATCGCCGCCGCGCTCGGCGCTGGTGACTCCCCCGACCTCCACAAGACCGACACGCTCGCCGCCGGCGCCGCGCTCTGCGACGCCGAGGCCGTCGAGGTCCTCGTCGCCGAGGGGCCCGACCGCGTGCGCGAGCTCGCCTCCGCGGGCGCGCAGTTCGACGTCGACGAGAGCGGCCGCTTCACGCTCGGCCGCGAGGCCGCGCACTCGCGCAAGCGCATCGTGCACGCGAAAGGCGATCAGACCGGCGCCGAAGTGGCGCGCGCGCTCATCCACCGGGTCACCGAGCGGAAGAACATCACCGTGCTCGAGACCGCGCGCGCGCTCGACCTGATCATCGACCAGGGCCGCTGTTGCGGCGTGCGCGCGAACGTCAGTGGCAAGGCGATCGAGATCATCGCCGACGCGACCGTGATCGCGGCCGGCGGATGCGGCCAGCTCTACCGGCACACGACCAATCCGCTCGTCGCCACGGGGGACGGCTATGCGATCGCCCACCGCGCCGGCGCGAAGCTCGCCGACATGGAATTCGTGCAGTTCCACCCCACGGCGCTCGAGACGAGCGAGAACCCGCTCGCGCTGATCTCCGAGGCCGTGCGCGGCGAAGGTGCCACGCTGCTCAACGATCGCGGCACGCGCTTCATGGCCAAGAAGCACAGGCTCGCCGAGCTCGCGCCGCGCGACATCGTCGCGCGCGAGATCTTCCGCGAGCAGATGGGCGGCAGCCGTGTCTGGCTCGACGCGCGCAAGATCTCGCGCATCTTCGCGCGACGCTTCCCGGGGATCCTGCAGCTCTGCTTGGCGCGTGGCATCGACCCGCGCAAGGAACTCATCCCCGTCACGCCGGCCGCGCACTACATGATGGGCGGCATCGTGACGGATCTCGCGGGGCGCTCGAGCATCGATCGCCTCTACGCCTGCGGCGAGGTGTCACGCACCGGCGTGCACGGCGCGAACCGACTCGCGAGCAACTCGCTGCTCGAGGGCCTCGTGTTCGCCGAGCGCGTCGCGCGCGACATGGTGAACCAGCCCAAGCTGCCTCGCCTGCCGCGCAAGACCGAGTGGAAGGTGAGCGGCCTCGCCGACCGAGGCGCCGCGCAGGTCGCCGCCGACGAGGTCCGTCGGCTGATGTGGGAGCATGCCGGCATCTCGCGCGACGCCAAGGGACTCGGCATCGCGCGCCGCGCACTCGAGGCGCTGCGCGCGCGCCTCACGCCCGGCATGACCGAGGAACTCAATATGGTCGACACCGCGCAGATGATCGTCGGTGCGGCACTCAAGCGGCGCGAGTCGCGCGGGGGGCATTTCAGGAAGGACTTCCCCAAGCCGCGGAATGCCTGGCGGGGGAAGCACATCGAGTGGTGAATCTTAGGATGAAGGCTGAAGGATGAACGATGAAAGCAGAACAGCGATGCGGGGCGGCCGTTCATCTTTTCACCTTCATCCTTCATCCTTCATCCTAGAATGGCTTCTCGGTGACTGTGAGGATCGCCGTCACTCCGATCACAGTGAGTGCGATGATCGCTTCGCGCGCCAAGCTGCGCCTTGCCGCGGCTCGGTCGCCGCCAGAGACCGACTGCTCCGCCGTCTTCCAATGCCGGTAGCCCAGCATGAGCGCCGCGGCCACGAGCGCGAGTTTGAGCGCGAGCAGGCGTCCCCACGCGGTCGCGACGAGATCCGACGGCGCGCCGAGGATGCTCCACACATGGTACGCGCCGCTCAACGCGAGTAGCGCAGTGCCACCGAGTGCGACCGGATGGAATGCGGCGAGCGCGCGCTGGAGCGTCATGTCGCTCGAGGGGCCGGAGAGTCGCCAGAGATGGAAGAGGCCGCCGATCCAGAGTCCCGCACCGAGCACGTGCAGCATCGCCGCGGCGAGGGCGAGTGTCGGCGAGGCCGATGTGGCCGCATGGCCCGCCAGTCCGGGTGTGAGCGCGAGGATCACGAGTGCGATGCTCGCGACCTTCCATCCGCGGTCGCGACCCTGCCGCGCGACGGCGAATGCCACGATGGCGGCCGCGGCCCAGATCGCCTGCAGTTGCAGCGCCTTGCCCACTGACGTCCCGAGCACCGCCTGAAAGAGCGGCATCCACGTTTCGTCCGGCTCGGCGAGCGTGGCGACCTGAACCAGCGCGCGCGCCGGCGCCGCAACGAGGATCAGCACCGCGCCCCAGAGTCCTGCGCGCGCGGCATCACGCGCCGGCGGCGCGCGTTCCGAGACCGAGAGACCGCACCGCGAGAGCACCAGCACGCGCATCGCCACGGCGCCGATCGCGACCGTGAGCCCGGCGTAGTGCGCGAGGTTGACCAACGCGTCGATCACGGCGTCGAGCACGGCGTCGAGCACGGCGTCGTTCACCGCGTCGATCAACGCGCCTTGATCGTGAAGCCGAAGCTTCCCTTCACGGCGTGACCGTCGCGCGAGGCGGCGGTCCAGTGCACGGTGTACGTACCGTCCGCGAGCGGTGCGGGCACGCGCCCGACCACCGGTGCGTCAGCGACGCTCGCGTCCTGCGTGAGCGGCGAGAGCGCGACCGACTTGCCGCCGGCGCCTTCGATGCGCACGCGGCTCAGGCCGAGCTCGATCTTCTCGCTGAACCAGAGCTGGATCGTCGCCGGCGACGCGGTGACCACGCTGTCCTTGCCCGGGATGCTGCGGAGCAGGCGTGTGTGGCGCACCGCCGCGGCCGTGCTAGCGACCACGGCGACGAACAACGCACCGAGGACGAGCGCGCGGCGGCCGAACGGGATCGGGAAGCTGGACATGGGTAGGGTAGGGGAGTGTTCCACTCAAACTAACGTCGTCTCGTACCCCTCGCCGCCCCCGTCGCACCCTCGCTCCCTTCCGTCGGGCGCCCTATCATTAAAGGATGGTCATCACTCCAACGTCGCCCCGCGACGTCGCCGCGCTGCAGAAGCGGATCAAAGCCGCCGCCAAGAAGCGGAACGCCGTCATCCTCGCCCACAACTACGAGCGCCCCGAGGTCCAGGATGTCGCCGATTTCGTCGGCGATTCGCTCGGCCTCTCACGCGAAGCCGCCAAGACCTCCGCCGACGTCATCGTCTTCTGCGGCGTCCACTTCATGGCCGAGACCGCGGCGATCCTCTCGCCGACCAAGACGGTCCTCCTGCCCGACCTCGCCGCCGGCTGTTCGCTGGCGTCGACGATCGATGCCGAGCAGCTCCGTACCTGGAAGTCCGAGCATCCCGGCGCCGTCGTCGTCGCGTACGTGAACACCACGGCCGAGGTGAAGGCGGAGAGCGATTACTGCTGCACTTCGGGCAACGCGGTCGACGTCGTGAACTCGATCCCCGCGGACCAGGAGATCCTCTTCCTGCCCGACATGTTCCTCGGCGCGCACGTCCGTCGCATCACTGACCGCAAGAACATCCACGTCTGGCTCGGCGAGTGCCATGTGCATGCGGGGATCGACCCCGAGAACATCCGGCTGCAGCGCTCGCGGCATCCCGAGGCCGAGTTCCTCATCCACCCCGAGTGTGGCTGCGCGACCAGCGTCGTCGAGGCGGTGAGCGCGGGCGATGTCGATCCCGAGGGCGTGCACATCCTGTCCACGGAAGGGATGATCAAGCGCCCCGGCGAGAGCGAGGCGTCGACGTTCATCGTCGCGACCGAGGTGGGGATCCTGCACCGGCTCGAGAAGGCGTACCCGAAGAAGAAGTTCTTCGCCGCGAACGAGCGCGCGTCGTGCGCGTACATGAAGGTCACGACGCTGCCCAAGATCCTCGCGGCGATCGAGCAGTTGCAGCACCGGATCACGGTGCCGGACGACATCGCGCAGCGCGCGCGCCTCTCCATCGAGCGGATGGTGGCGATCGGCGGCGGCGCGCCGGTGCCGTCGTCCCCCGGAGTGGATCCGGGCGAGTGATGGCCACGCGCACACCCGTTCCGCCGCGGCGCATCACGCCGCTCGCCACGCCGACCTACGTTCCCATCGGCTCGGGGTTCCCGCTCACCGAGATGGAACTCGTCGCGCTCGTGAAGCACGCGCTCGACGAGGATCGCGCCTTCGAGGACGTCACGACGATCTCGACCGTGGTCAGCGCGCGGCATGCGCGCGCGCGGCTCGTCGCGCGCGCGCCCGGCCGACTCGCCGGAGTCCCGCTCGCGCTCGCGGCCTTCCGCCTGCTCGAGTCGCACGTCGAGATCCGCATCGATTGCGAGGACGGCGCAGCAGTCGCCAAGGGCGACACCGTGCTCTTCATGAGCGGCCCCGCGCGCGGACTGCTGAGCGCCGAACGCGTCGCGCTCAACTTCATGCAGCGCCTCTCGGGCGTCGCCACGCTCACTGCGCGCTACGTGGAGGCGGTGAAGGGGCTCAAGGTCCAGATCGTCGACACGCGCAAGACCACCCCCGGCTGGCGCGACCTCGAGAAGTACGCGGTCCGGTGCGGCGGCGGACGCAACCATCGCCGCGACCTCTCCGACGCGGTGCTGATCAAGGACAACCACATCGCGGCCTGCGATGGCGACGTGGCGGTCGCGGTCGCGCGCGCCCGCGCCCACGTGCCCGCCGGGCTGCTCATCCAGGTCGAGTGCGACACGGTGGTGCAGGTGCGCGCCGCGATCGCCGCCGGCGCCGACGCACTGCTCCTCGACAACATGACGAACCCGGTCATGCGCGAGAGCGTGCAGCTGGCGAAGGGCCATTGCTGGACCGAAGCATCAGGCAACGTGACCCTCGAGTCAGTGCGCGCGATCGCCGAGTGCGGTGTGGACCGCATCAGCATCGGCGCCCTCACGCACTCGGCGCCGAGCCTGGACCTCGCGCTCGACTTCGAGTGAGGCGCGCCACGAGCGCGTCCGGCTCGGCGATCGGCAGCTCGCACGCGTAGCGCTCGCAGACGAACGCCAACGCGCTCCTCGGCGGCGCGGAGCGCCCCTCGAGCAACGGGAGGCCCTTGATCGCGTCCCCTTCGCCGCCGGTGACGACGAGCGAGGGCGAATAGACCCGCGCCGCAGCTGTGGCGAGCGCACCGAACGCCCCCGAGGCGGGATCACCCGCGATCGCGAGCTCCACCGCGCCATGCACGGCCAGGTCGGCCACCCCGAGCAGGTGCCCGAACGCGAGCGGCGCGCGGCGTAGCGGCTCCGAGAGCGTCGCGAGCACGTATTCCGCCCGCCGCCGTGTGGTCGCGTCGCCCGTGTACTCGGCGACCAGCAACTGCAGCTCCACCGCGAGCGAGGTGCCCGCGGGGATCGCGTTGTCGGTCACGTCGCGCGGCCGCGTGACGAGACGCTCGCCGTCGCGCGCCGTGTCGAAGAAGGCCGCGGCATCGTCGTCCCAGAACCATTCGACCGTCGCGTCGGCGAGCTGCACCGCAAGGTCGAGCCATTCGCGCTCGAAGGTGAGCTGGTGCAGCGCGATGAACCCGAGCGCGAGCGCGGCGTGATCCTCGAGGAAGCCCGCGATGTGCGCGCGCCCCGCGCTCCAGCTGCGCAGCACGCGGCCGTCGCGCATGAGTTCGTCGCGGAGGAAGCGTCCTGCGCGCACGGCCTCGTCGCGCAGTCGCGCATCGTCGAACGCCCGCGCTCCCTCGGCGACGGCGCGCAGCATCAGGCCGTTCCAGCCGGCGAGCACCTTCTCGTCGCGTCCGGGGCGCACACGCGGTGCGCGCGCCGCGAAGAGCGCCACGCGCGCCCGCTCGAGGCCGGCCCTCGCATCGTCCTCCGAGAGCCCGCACCGCGCAGCCGCCTCGGCGAGCGGCACCGCGACGTTGAGGATATTGGTGCCCTCGAAGTTCCCGCCCGCCGTCACGCCCCAGTACGCCTCGGCGATCGGCGCATCGTCGCCGGCCACCGCGCGCAGCTCGGCGAACGACCACACATAGAACTTCCCCTCGTGGCCCTCGCTGTCGGCGTCGAGCGACGAGTACCAGCCGCCCTTCGCGTCGGTCATCTCGCGGCGCAGCCAGCCGAATGTCTCCTCGGCCACGCGCCGCGCCGCGGCGTCACCGGTGGCCTGCCACAGGTGCACCGCGAGCCGCGAGAGCAGCGCGTTGTCGTAGAGCATCTTCTCGAAGTGCGGCACGAGCCATACGGCGTCGACCGTGTAGCGATGGAAGCCGCCGCCGAGCTGATCGTAGATGCCGCCGCCGGCCATCTTGGCGAACGAATGGCGCACCATCCGCAGCCACTCGGCCTCGCCCGAGCGCGCCCATTGCCGCAGCAGCGCGTCGAGCACCATCGCCTGCGGGAACTTGGGCGCCGAGCCGAATCCGCCGGCCTTCTGGTCGAACCAGTTGCGCGTGGCGCGCATCGTCTCGCCGAGCGTGACCGCGGTCAGCGGATGTCCGGCGGAGGTCGGGCCCTCGGAGGCCGCGTAGATGCCGCGCAGCGACTCCGCGCCCTTGAGCACGTCGGCGCGCTTGTGCTTCCACGACTCCGCGACCGAGACGAGCACGCGCCGGAACGACGGCATCCCCATACGATCCTCGGGCGGGTAGTACGTGCCGCCGTAGAACGGCACGCCCGCCGGCGTGAGGAACATCGTCATGGGCCAGCCGCCATGCCCCGAGATCGCTTGCACCGCCTGCATGTAGATCGAGTCGACGTCAGGCCGCTCTTCGCGATCGACCTTCACGTTCACGAAGAGCTCGTTCATGATCCGCGCCGTCGTCTCGTCCTCGAACGATTCGTGCGCCATCACATGGCACCAGTGACAGGCCGCGTAGCCGATGCTCAGGAGCACGGGCCGGTCGGTCGATGCCGCGAGCGCGAACGCCTCGGCGCCCCACGGGTGCCAGTCCACCGGATTGTCGGCGTGCTGGAGCAGGTAGGGGCTGGTTTCCGCGGCGAGACGGTTGGGCATGGTTACATTCATCTTACTCGTCCGCCCCTCATCCGCCCATCCACCGGGATCGCACGCGGTGACCGACGGCTCAGCACCTCCGCACGACGACCAGGCCCACTGGAACCACGCCCTCGCGATCCTTGCGCTCGCGGCGGTCCTCAGGCTCGCGCTCGCGACGGTCGTCCCGCTCTTCCCCGACGAGGCCTACTACTGGGAATGGTCGCGCCGCCTGGCCGGCGGCTACTTCGACCACCCGCCGATGATCGCCTGGCTGATCGCCGGCGGTACCGCGCTGCTCGGTGACACGCCGTTCGGCGTGCGGTTCCTGCCCGTGCTCGTGGGCAGTTCGGGCGGCGTCGCGCTGGCGCTTGCCACCTGCCATCTCGCCGGCCCGCGCGCGGCGCGCTACGTGGCGCTCGCGTTCCTCGTGCTGCCGCTCGCGGCGGCGGGCCTCGTGCTCGCCACGCCCGACGCGCCGTTGCTCGCGTCGATCACCTGGACGCTCTACTTCGTGGTGCGCGCGCTCGACGAAGCACCCGGCAGCGCCGCCTCCACACGCTGGTGGGCCATCAGCGGCGTCGCGATCGGCGCGGCGATGGCATCCAAGTTCACCGGTGTGTTCATCCCCTTCGCGCTGCTGCTCGCCTTCGCGTTGCATGCGCCGCTGCGCGCGCGCTTCCGCGAGCCGGGCCCCTACGTCGCGGTGGTGATCGCGTCGCTCGTGATGGCGCCGGTGCTCCTCTGGAACGCGCAGCACGACTGGATCGCGTTCCGCTTCCAGCTCGGCCATGGCCTCGGCACCAACGCGAAGGAGAATCTGCTCCAGCGCGAGCTCAACCTCGTGGGCTCGCAGTTCGGGCTCGTCACGCCGATCCTCTTCGTGCTCATCCTCGGCGCCATCTGGAAGGCACTGCGCGCGCCGCGCCACGAGGCGCGCTTCGCGCTCGCGGTGGTCTCGACCTTCTGGGCGATGTTCTTCGTCTACAGCGCCACGCGCCGCAACGTCGAGGCGAACTGGCCGGCGATCGCGTGGCTTCCCGCGCTCGTCCTGCTCGGCGCCGCGCGCGACGGCGTGCGCACCGCGTGGGAACGGCGCGCGCTCTGGCTCGCCGGCACGCTGAGCGCGGTGCTGCTGTTGCACGTCGTCTTTCGCATCCTCCCCCTGCCGGCGCGTCGCGACCAGGTCTCGCAGGCGTATGGATGGGAGTCGCTCGCCGCCTCGATCGATTCGGCATTCTTGGCGAACGCACCCGTGAACGCACCCTCGGGCGACCGGCGGTTGCACGTCGCGGCGAACCGCTACCAGGACGCCGCACTGCTCACGTTCCATTCGCACGGCGCGCACGACCTCACCGCGCTCAATCTCGGCGGTCGCCGCAATCAGTATGATCTCTGGACGCGCTTCACCGACGAGGCGAAGGCCGGCGACGACCTGCTGCTCTCGCTCGAGATCCCACGCGTCGAAGGACTGCCGGGCCCGATCCGCCGGCTCACCATGCACTTCACGACGATCACGCCTGGCCCCGTGATCCCGCTGCTCCGCGACGGCGAGACCGTAGCGAACCGTCAGCTCTGGCTGCTCACCGGCTGGGACGGTTCCTGGCCCGCCGATTCGACCGACCCCCCCGCGCCGCGCGACTGAGCGCGCACACCGGACCACATGACGATGCCCATCAAGCCGCTCGACCCCGCGCTCGAAGCCTGGTTCACGCAGCACGACCAGCGCCTGCACGACGACCTCTTCGAGCTCCTTCGCATCCCGAGCGTGAGCTCGAGCACCGAAGCCAGGGCCGATGTCGCGCGCGCCGCCGACTGGGTGCACATGCATCTCGCACGCCTCGGCTTCACCACCGAGACCATCGCGACGCCGGGCCACCCCGTGGTGCTCGCCGAATGGCGCAAGGCGCCGAAGGGCGCGCCGACCGTGCTCGTGTACGGTCACTACGACGTGCAGCCGCCCGAGCCGCTCGAGCTCTGGACCACGCCCGCCTTCGAACCGACCATCCGCGACGGCAACATCTACGCGCGCGGCAGCGTCGACGACAAGGGACAGCTCTGGCTGCATCTCGCCGCGCTCGAGGCGCATCTCGCCGCGCGCGGTACGCTGCCGGTGAACGTGATCGTGCTCGCCGAGGGCGAAGAAGAGGTGGGCTCCGACAACCTCGCGCCGTTCATCGAACTGCACCGCAAGCGACTCGCCTGCGACGCCGTGGTGATCTCCGACTCGGCGATGTTCGCGCCGGGCATCCCGAGCATCCTGAGTTCGCTGCGCGGTCTCGCGTACTTCGAGATCAGCGTCACCGGTCCCAACTCCGACCTGCACTCGGGGATGTACGGCGGCGCGGTGGTGAATCCCGCGACCGCACTCGCGCGGATCATCGCGAGCTTCCACGACGAGAGCGGCAAGGTCGCGATCCCCGGCTTCTACGACGCGGTGCTCCCGTTCCCCGATGCCGTGCGCGCGGGGATGAAGCAGCTCCCGTTCGACGACGCCGACTTCAAGAAGGGTCTCGCAGTCGACGCGCTCGGCGGCGAACCCGGCTTCACCACGCTCGAGAAGCTCTGGACGCGCCCCACCTGCGAGGTGAACGGCCTGCTCAGCGGCTGGACCGGCGAGGGCGCGAAGACCGTGCTCCCCGGCAAGTCGATGGCCAAGGTGAGCTGCCGCCTCGTGCCCGATCAGGATCCCGCGACGATTCACAAGCTGATGGACGCGCACGTGCGCGCCGTCGCACCGGCGGGCGTGACGGTCACGGTGAAGGCGTTGCATGGCGGGCTGCCCTGGCGCGCCGATCTCGAAGGACCGTTGTACGACGCGGCCTCGCGCGCACTCACGTCCGCCTTCGGCCGCGAGCCCGTGATCGTCGGCGAGGGCGGGTCGATCCCGGTGGTCAACGATTTCGCGCGACTGCTCAACGCGCCGGTGCTGCTCGTGGGCTTCGGCCTGCCGGGCGAGAACGCGCATGCGCCTGACGAGTGGATCAGCCAGGAGAACTTCCGGAAGGGCATGCGCGCGATCGCGGCGCTGTGGGACGAGATGGCGCCGGGCGCCGCGTGAGCGTAGAGCGAGTGCGCGCGTGAGCCTCTACGACCGCCTCACCGCCCTCGGCCGCGCCACGCCGAACTTCCGCGGCAAGGGTCGCCTCGCGCGCGCGTTGCACCAGCGCCTCCGCGCCGGCGCCCTCGCGCACGTCCCCATGCGCGAGGTCACCATGCGCGACGGCAGCCTCGCCCGCTGGGACCTGCGCGACGACGCCGAAGCGCTCGCTTGCTGGCTCGGCGAGGCCGATGACGACGTGCGCGACACGCTGCTCGCGCGCGTGCCGCGCGACGCGGTGGTCTTCGATGTGGGCGCGAACGTCGGATGGTGGACTGTCCCGCTCGCGCGCCATCTCGCCCCCGGCGGCGGCCGCGTGATCGCCTTCGAACCCGTCCCTGCCAACCGCGCGCGCCTCGAATGGGCGATCGCCGCGAACCGCGTGCGAGCGAACGTGCAGGTCGCGGCCGTCGCACTCGGCGACGCGCCCGGCGAGCTCGGCATGTGGCTCAAGAGCGAAGAGACCGGAGCCGGCAGCGGCACCGCGGCGCTGGTGACGGGGTCAGGACCGAGTCATTTGCGCGTGCCGGTGGTGACGCTCGACGCGTGGACGGCGGAGCAGGGCATCACGCGCTGCGACCTGATGAAGCTCGACATCGAGGGCGCCGAGCTGATGCTGCTGCGTGGGGCGGAGCGCTTCATCACGGCCGCGAGGCCGCTGATCTTCGGGGAGTTCGAGGCGTACTGGCTCAGCACGTTCGGTGCGTCCTTCATCGACGTGGCGGCGTGGTCCGAGAGAATGGGCTATCGGATGCTCCGCTGGGAGCCGGCGCGTGGACGGTTCGTGCCGCTCAGTTCGGTTGCCGTCGGCGTTCAGGACGTTCTGCTCGTCCCGCGAGAGGATGAACGCTGAAGGTCGAAGGATGAAAG
>JAYTNC010000417.1:0-5211 GCA_043748515.1 Gemmatimonadota bacterium
CTAGAACCAGGCGTCCTGCATGTCGAGCGCGGCCGGATCGTTCCGCAGCAGCAGCTCCGAGTCGGCGACGCTCCTGGGGAGCTCGAAGCCGAAGTAGAACCGCGCCGCCTGCACCTTGCCTGTATAGAAGTCGGCCTCGTCACCGCTCGCGCCGGCCGACAGTGCGTGCGCGGCGACGGTCGCCTGACGCAGCCAGAGCCAGGCGTACACCGTGCGCGACACGAGCTCGAGATAAGTGCTCGCGTTGGCGAGTCCTCGCGCCGGGTCGGTCATCATCACGCCGACGAGACTCTTCGTGACCGCGGTCATGCGCGCGACGGCGGCCTCGAGGTCGGCGGCGAGCGGCGTGAGCAGCATCTCGGCGGTGGCCGCTTCGGCGATCGACCGCGTGATGCTTCCAACGAGTGCCGCGTACGCCGCGCCCTTCTGCTGCGTCACCTTGCGCCCGAGCAGGTCGAGCGCCTGGATCGCGTTGGTGCCCTCGTGGATCTGGTTGAGGCGGTTGTCGCGATACAGCTGCTCGACGTCGTACTCGCGCGCGTAGCCGTAGCCGCCGAGCACCTGCATCGCGTTGGAGATCCCGTCCTGACAGGTCGCGGAGGGCCAGGCCTTCGCGATCGGCGTGAGCACTTCGAGAAGCAGCGTCGCCTGCTCGCGCGCGGCGGCGTCGGGAGCGGTCTCCTGCTCGTCGACGAGTCGTGAGCAGGCGAGCACGAGGGCGAGCGAGCCCTCGGCGGCGCACTTCTGCTGCAGGAGCATGCGGCGCACGTCGGCATGCTCGATGATCGCGACCGGCGGGCGCTTGGGATCCTTCTCTCCGGGGAGACGGCCCTGCTTGCGCGTGCGCGCGTAGTCGAGCGAGTAGCGGAAGGCGGCGTAGCCCATCGCCGTCGCGGCGCGGCCCACGCCGATGCGCGCCTCGTTCATCATATGGAACATGCAGGCGAGGCCCTGGTTGGCCTCGCCGATCAGGTGCCCGACGCAGGGGCCGCGCTCGCCGAAGTTGAGCAGCGTCGAGGTCGTGCCGCGCCAACCCATCTTATGGATGAGGCCCGCAGTGGTGACGTTGTTCGTCGAGCCCACCGCGCCGTCGGCGCTCACGGCCTTCTTGGGGACGATGAAGAGCGAGATCCCCTTGGTGCCCTCGGGTGCGCCCTTGATGCGCGCGAGCACGAGGTGGACGATGTTCTCGGTGAGTTCGTGATCGCCGGCCGAGATCCAGATCTTGGTGCCGTCGATGTGATAGGTGCCGTCGCCGACCGGTGTGGCGGCCGTGCGGATGTCGGATAGCGACGAGCCCGCGTCGGGCTCGGTGAGTGCCATCGTGCCCGACCAACGGCCGGCGAGCATCGGCGGGAGCCAGAAGTCCTTCTGCGCGTCGCTGCCGAATGCGGCGATCAGGTTCGACGCGCCGGCGGTGAGCATCGGGTAGCTCGCTGAGCCGATGTTGGCGGCCTCGAGGAACGCGATCGCGGCGCCGGCGATCACGTGGGGCAGCTGCATCCCGCCGCGCGACTCGTCGTGCGTGCTCGCGATGAGTCCGGACTCGGCGACCGCGTCCCAGCCCTGCTTGAGACCCGGTGTTGTCACCACGACGCCGTTCACGAGCTGCGGCTCGTGCTGGTCGTTGTCCTTGCGGAACGGCGCGTAGTGCTCGGTCGCGACGCCGCGCGCGGTGTCGAGTACCGCGTCGTAGACCTCGCGGCCCTGGCCGGCGAAGCGCGGACGATCGGCGAGCGCGCCGACGTCGAGGAGTTCGTACAGCAGGAAGCTCAGGTCGCGCGATTCGATCTGCAGGGTCACGGCGGGTTGTGGCGAAAGGTGTCGGGTCGAGCGCGGAACCGGTTCAGGGCAATGGCTTGGCGAGCTCGATCGCGCGCTGCACCGCGGCGTAGGCGTCGATCACACCGCCGGTGCGCGAGAGCATGCCGAAGCGCACGGTGCGATCGGTCTCGTCGCCGGGGCGCTTGACCTCGAGGTCGCGCAGCGGGCGCGCGGTCTCGACGATGATGCCGCGCACCTGCGCCGGCGTGAGCGACGGGAAGTAGGAGAGCAGCAGTGCGGCGACGCCGCTGACGACCGGTGCGGCCATGCTCGTGCCGCTCTCGGGCGCGACCTTTCCGCCGGGCACCGTCGAGACGATGTCGACGCCGGGCGCGAAGAGGTCGACGCTGCGCGCGCCGTAGTTCGAGAACTCGGCCGGGAGAGCCGCGCCGCCCTTCCACGAGGAGGCACCGATCTCGAGCCAGAGCGGCGTCTCGTCGCCGTTGTCGAGGCGCCGTGATGGGAACGAGGGCACCGTGTCGTTGTCCGCGCCGTCGTTGCCCGCCGCGTGCACCAGCAGCACACCCTTCTGCGCGGCGTAGCGCACCGCGGAGTCGACCGCCGGCTTGCCTGGCGAGTAGCCCTTGCCGAAGCTCATGTTCACGACCTGCGCGCCGTTGTCGACCGCGTAGCGGATGGCGCGCGCGACCTCCTCGTCGCGTTCGTCGCCGTCGGGCACGGCGCGGATCGGCATGATGGTGACGTAGGGGGCGATGCCGCGCACGTTCGCGCCGCTCGCCGCGACAGCGCCGATGATGCCGGCGACGTGCGTGCCGTGCATGGGGTCGGGGCCGTTGACGTCGTTGGAGCCGCGCGCGTCGTGCGGCAGGGCGCGCGGGTCGTACGCCGTGTTGAGCCCCCACTGCTGCCCGACCAACTGCTCGGACGCGGTCGCGAGCACGGCCGAGTCGATGCCGGCGTCGGCCAGGCGGAGCCACATCGCCTTGGCGCTCGCTTCATCGCTCGAGGTGGTGGTGTAGCGCTGCACGCGCGGCACGGTGAGCGAGTCGCTGCCCACCGCGCGGCGCATCCGCGCCGTCACCTGCGCATACATCCCACCGATCGACGTGATCTGCGCGCTCATGCCGGAGATCTCGGTCGACTTCTCCCCGTACGCCTTCGCGTAGCGGGCGCAGTCGGCGTCGGCGGGACGCGGGATCCGCGCCCCCGCGGGTGCGCCGCTGCAGGCCGCGTGCAGGCGCGTGAGCTCCATGGTGTCGAAGCGCCCCGTGTCGCCGGGGAGCTTGGGGATCATGCTCCAGCCGCGGACGTCGTCGACGTAGCCGTTGCGGTCGTCGTCGATGCCGTTGCCCGCGACCTCGCGCTCGTTGCGCCAGATCACGGGTGCGAGCTGCGCGTGCAGCGTGTCGATGCCGCCGTCGATCACCGCGACGACGACGCGCCGCGTGGGGCGTCGGTCGGCGAGGAGTTCGGCGAGCGCGCGGTCGACGCCGGTGCCGTTGATGCCGTCGCGCGCGGCGTCGAGGCGCTGCCAGGCGGGCGGCGCCTCGGTGGGGCCGGCGGGCGCGTCGCTCTTGGATGACGCAGCGGGCGCGCTGCGGTTGGTGTTGGCGGTCTCAGGCTCCGGCCGCGTCGTTGGGCCGGGGTTCGGAGCGCAGGCTCCGAGCAGGGAGCCGAGGAGGACCGCAGCGAGAGCGGGGAGGCGCACGGCCTTGATCGATTCAGTCATGAGTGAAAATTGACCGTGCGCACGCCATGCGGGCAAGCGCCCGCGTCAGGGCAGGGGCGGCACCACCGTACGCACGGGTTCGTTGAACGTCGCCGCGCCGATTCCGACCGCGCCAGAGGAGTTGTCGCCCCAGCAGAAGACGCCGCCACCGGTCACGGCGATGCCGCAGGTGAGGTCGCGGCCCGTGCTCAGCGTCTTGAAGGACACCGGGGTATTCACCGGCGCCGGAACGTTGCTCAGTTGGAGCGAGCTGTTCCGGTCCGTTCCCCAGCAGTACGCCTTCCCGGCCGCCGTCAGCGCGCAGCTGTGTGTGTCCCCGGCGAAGATCTGCGTGAAGACGAGATTGCCGGAGACCGGGACCGGGGTCAAGGTGGAGCCAGTGCCCGAGCTCGCGAAGGCGTCACCGATCTGACCGAACCCGTTCGCGCCCCAGCAGTAGGCCCGGCCGGCCGTGGTGAGCGCACAAGCGTGCAGCGCGCCTGCCGCCACCGCCGACCACGTGAGACCACCGGCGAGTGTCACCAGCGAGTTGCGGTCGGTGCGGGTGCCGTCGCCGAGCTGCGCATAGTTGTTCTGACCGACGCAGCGAATGCTCCCTGCCGTGGTGAGGCCGCACGCCCAACTGCTTCGACCGACGGTGATCGTCGAGAAGCCGCTGCTGCCGGGCATCAGGACGGCCTCGCCCACGGCCGGAGCAACTGTTGTGCCGGCCGGCGGCGCGAAGAAGCTCGGGCCCCAGCACCGCGCCCCACTCGCGGTCAGGCCGCACGTCGAGGTTGCACCCGCGTCGATCATCGAGTACGCGAACCCGCCTTCGACCGGACCTGCGGTGTTACGGTCGGTACTTGTCCGCCGCGCCTCCACGTTCCCGATCGCATACGATACCCCCCAGCATTCCGCGAGGCCGGTGGCTCTGAGCCCGCATGCATGGTGTTCTCCCATGCTCAGCCCGCGCAGGCCTGTGCCGGTCAGGAGCCGCGTCGGCCGCGGACGCATCGTCGTCGTCAGGTCGCCGAGCCGACCGTACTGGTTCCTACCCCAGCAATAGCTCGTGCCGTTCGCGTCCTCGGCGCACATCCCGTCGCCGTTGAATCCGCTGGAGAGCGACCGCGCGATGAAGCGCGCCGTCGGGATCAACACGCTGCTCACCGTCTGCTCCTGCACCGCCTGCCCCGGCGCCGCGTAGATCACGTCGAAGGTGAACGGGACGTCGCCGGTGATCCCGCTGCGGGTGAAGCGCAGCATCCACGAGGTATCGGAGACGGCGGCGAGTCCGGTGATCGAGCCCGGCGTGACACCGGCGAGCCGAAGGTACCGCTGCGGGATCTCGCGCGTGACGACGTTGCGCGGCGTGGCCGGCACCAGCGGACGGATCGCGCGCTGCAGGAAGGCGGCGCGGATGCCATTGGTGATCCGTTCGATCACGCGCGCGACACCGACCATGGGCGCGAGCCCGGCGATCGATACGTCGGTCGTCTGCAGGCTACGGTACGCGCCGCGCACGCGGAACCCGCGTGTGGTGGCCGTGACGAAGTATTCTGGTTCCACGAGCGCTGCGGAGGTGCCGGCGGCCCGCAGTGCGCCCGACGCCTCACGGAGTTCCTCGTCGCCGAAGATCGACAGCTTCGCGATCACGGGCGCGATGAAGCGCCGCATGGTCTCGTCCTGGATCCGCGCGAGTTCCTTGTAGACGAGGA
>JAYTNC010000418.1:0-12025 GCA_043748515.1 Gemmatimonadota bacterium
ATCGACGACGGCCGCTGGGCCGACAAGGTGATCGGCCCCGAGCGCGCCAAGGGCACGTATGCGTTCAAGTCGCTGCTCGACGCGGGCGCCAAGGTCGCATTCGGCTCGGATTGGTTCGTCGCGCCGCCCACGCCGCTCGAGGGAATCTACGCCGCGGTCACTCGGCGCACGCTCGACGGCGCGCACGATCCCGACGGCTGGGTGCCGCAGGAGCGGATCACCGTGGAGCAGGCGTTGCGCGCGTACACCGCGACCGCGGCCTACGCAGGCTTCGAGGAACTCGAGCGCGGGCAGGTGAAGGCGGGGATGCTCGCCGACCTCGTGATGATCGACCGCGACCTCACGCGGATTCCCGCGCCCGAGATCCGCGACACGAAGGTCCTGCTCACCATGGTGGGCGGCAGGATCGTCTTCGAACGCTGAGCGCAGTGCGCTGAACGCAGCGCGCGCGGCGACCAGGGCGCGACCGCTCAGCCGTCCGCGTGGATCGGCTCGAACCGCGCCTGGAAGAAGCGCAGGTACTTCGGCTCGTAGTTCAGCTTGAGTCCAGTCACCTGGTCGCGCTGTTCGAACACGGCCTTCACCGACTCCGCCACCACGTCCATGTGCGCCTGCGTGTACACGCGCCGCGGGATCGTGAGTCGCGTGAGTTCGAGCTTCGGCCGGTTGTGGTCGCCCGTATTCGCGTCGCGTCCCGCGCTCACGATCCCGCGCTCCATCGCGCGGATGCCGGAGTCGAGGTACAACTCGGCCGCGAGCGTCTGCGCCGGGAACTGGTCCTGCGTGAGTTGCGGATAGAAGCGCTTCGCGTCGAGGAAGATCGCGTGCCCGCCGATCGGTTCCATCATCGGGATGCCCCACTCCTCGAGCAGCCTGCCGAGGTAGCGCACCTGCCCGATGCGCGAGCGGATGTAGTCGTCCTGCACCGATTCGCCGATGCCGATCGCCATCGCTTCCATGTCGCGACCGGCGAGTCCGCCGTAGGTGTGCAGACCCTCGAACACGACGACGAGGTTCCGCAACTCCTCGAAGAGTTCGTACTCGTTCACCGCGACCCAGCCGCCGATGTTCACGAGCGAGTCCTTCTTGGCGCTCATCCAGGCGCCGTCCGTGTACGAGCAGAACTCGAGGAGGATCTCGGCGACCTTCTTGTTCGCGTAACCGTCCTCGCGTTCATGGATGAAGAAGGCGTTCTCCACTGCGCGCGTGGCATCGAGGAAGAGCCGCACATTGTGTGTGTCGCACCAGGCGCGGAGGGCTTTCACGTTCGCCATGGAGACAGGCTGCCCGCCCGCCATGTTGACCGTGGCGCCGAGCGAGATGTAGGCGATCTGGGCGGCCCCCTCGCGCTTCACGAGAGCGTCGAGCTTGGCGAGGTCGATGTTCCCCTTGAAGTCGCCACGGTCCTGCGGATCGTGCGCTTCGTCGACGATCACGTCCACGAAGGTGCCGCCGGCCATCTCCTGGTGCAGTCGCGTGGTGGTGAAGTACATGTTGCCCGGCACGAACTGCCCCGGCTTGATGGCGGTGCGCGAGATCAGGTTCTCGGCGCCACGTCCCTGGTGCGTCGGCACGAGGTGCTTGTAGCCGTAGTACCGGTGGATCGCGTCTTCCAGATGATAGAAGTTCTCCGAGCCCGCGTAGGCCTCGTCGCCCACCATCATGCCTGCCCATTGGCGATCGCTCATCGCGTTGGTGCCGCTGTCGGTGAGCAGGTCGATGTAGACGTCGCGCGAGCGGAGCAGGAAGGTGTTGTAGCCGGCGTCGACGAGGGCGCGCTCGCGGGCGGGGCGGTCGGTCATGTGCAGCGGCTCGACCATCTTGATCTTCCAGGGCTCGGCCCAGGAACGGCGGCCGAGCTGCTGGCCGAAGGTGCGAGGAGTGTCGGTCATCGGGGGCGTGGGCGGAATGGGGCGGAATGCGGTTCCCTGAGGATCGGGTCGACGGAGCGACGGCGAGAGGGGTGGAAGTCCGGAACTGGTGTAGGGGAAAGCCCGTTCGGGCCGGAGCGGAGTGCACCCCTATCAGAGCTGACAGTCTTTACCACCAGTGCGCCTGGTGCAATAGATGTCTAGCTCGCGTCGCGCACATCCGGGGAGGACCATCATGCGCCGGTTCATTCGCAGGCTCCACGTTGTTGAGGTGCGTCGAGTCCATGGGCTCATCGCGACGCTACTCGCGGTGGCGACTCTCACCGGCGTCTCCACGCGCACGGCCCGCCATTTCCCGACGGACTCGAGCATCGGCCAGGCGGAAGATGCAGCCCACGCCGACGCGCCGACCGTCTGGTTCACGGTGACAACGCCGACCTCGTCCGCGACGCAAAGCGTCACGATCCACTGGTGCGACGATGTCTCGATGGTCCCGAACAGCCGGTACTTCACGGTGAACGGAGGGGTCGTATCAACGGACTACACCGTGGGCTCGGACCCGGGCTGTACGGCGTACGCGACGTCGACCGTGACGGTGAACTTGAACCTCGGGAGCAGCGCGCTCTACGCGAAGATTCGTGGGGACAATTTCGAGTGGGGGGAGGCGACGGATGTGATCGTGCGGGAGAATCTGCCGCCGCCGACCTACGGCGTCACCGTCACGCCGGACGGCGCGGAAGCTTCCGTGCCGTTCTCCACGGGGCAGACGCAGTGGTTCAAGCTCAAGAACACCGGGAACCAGTCGACGACCTTCCAGGTGAGCGCCACCTGCTTCGGAGCGGGTATCGCGTCAGGGTGTACGCTCTCCAACAGCTCGAAGCTCGTCACCGGCGGGGCAACGGATTCTGTCTCAGTGAGCTATACCTCCGGCGCGGTGGGCACGAAGGGGCGCATCGACATCGTCGCCGACAGCGGCGGCGTGATGGATGAAGCCTACGTCACCGTGCTACCGTATGGGACATCCGCGTCGAACTACCCCATCGTCGACCTGTCGAACTCGCACCCGGGCACCACCGTCGAACGCGGCGACTGCCTGACGATCAGCCTTGGCGCGAGCGCGGCCTACGAGTGCGGCGACGTTCGGTTCGTTCACGCGCTTCCAACCGTGACGACGCTCTCCAAGGCACGCACGCCGACCATGCTGTTCAACAGCGCGCACAATCGCCCGACGCCGGTCGTGGCAGCCGACGTCTCGCTTCCGTCAGCATCGGGAACGCCGGACTCCACCGTCGCGAAGCTGACCGTCGACGCCGCGCTGGTCGCGACCGGGAGCTGGCCGGGCGCACCCTGGGCGGGCGGGGCTTCGCGTCGAATCGGCCTCTCGTACAGCGCCACGACGACCGGGATCAAGTCCTTCTCTCTAGAGGTCGCGTTCTTTATTGGCGGCGTGCGGTACGCGACGACGAAGACGGGGGAGCTCGCCGTCGTGGACCGTCGGAGCAGCGCCTTCGGCTCAGGATGGTGGCTCGCCGGTCTCGAGCAGTTGCAGGTCGTCGGGAACCGAGTCCTGTGGATCGGTGGCGACGGGAGCACGCGCGTCTATGTCGATGCAGGGCTGGTGCCATCGACCGGCACGCGACGGTGGGTCGCTCCGGCCTACGATCGGCCTGACTCGATGTTCCATGACACGACGTCGGGCAACTACACCCGGAATCTTCCCGGCGGTCTCCGCGTGGTCTTCAACGGCTCCGGCCAACACGTGAGCACGGTCAATCGGCTGAACCAGACGACGAGCTTCGCCTATTCCGGCGGGAGGCTCACGACGATCACCGTGCCTCCGAGCAGCGCGGCCACGGCGTACCAGTTCTCGTACACGGGTTCGAATCGCCTCTCCTCCGTGGCCGTGCGCGGTCCGACCGGCGGGAGCACTCGCACGACCACAGTGACCGACTCGGCGGGACTGATCAAATCGATACTCGATCCGGGCGACTCGGTCCCGGTGCGATTCACCTATGTGAGCCCGTCGAACGCGAACGTCCTGGCGCGGAAGGACCGGACTGGCCACTCGACCGTCTTCGGTTACGACGCATTGAACCGCGTAACGTTGGTGGCCGACACCGTGGGCGCGGCGGTCCTGCGAGACACGCTCACCGCTGCGGAAACCCGCGGGCAGCCGGGTGTCGCTTCGGTGCGATCTGACAGCGTCGTGAGCCGGCACAATGGCCCGCGCGATGACGCGACTGACGCCGTGGACGTGACGACCTTCGCGATCGATCGCCATGGCGCGCCCGCACTCATCCGCAACGCACTCGGGTACGTGACGAGGATCGAACGCGGGGACATCCGATGGCCGGGACTGGCGACCCGTGTACGCTCGCCGAATGGCCGTTCCGTGGTCGCGTTGCACGATACGCGCGGCAACCTGCGCTCGACGACGGACTCGAGCACGGTCCAGAGCGGCGTGTATGCCGTCTCGCGATTCGAGTGGGACCAGAAGTGGGACTTCGTGACCCGCTCCACGACGCCGATGGGGGTCGTCACGAAGGCCGCCTACGACGCCGGCAACGGCAACCGACTCTGGCAGGAGGACGGCCGCGGCAGCACGAGTCGCGCGAACTTCAGCTACTGGACCACCGGGATCGAAACGGGGCTGTTGCGCTCGACCGAACTACCGGGGAGCATCAAGGACACCGTGAGGTACGACGCGGTCCTCGGGAATGTCGCGGTCACGAAGACCCCGAAGGGGTACGAGTCGAAGGTGACGCGCGACTCGATCGGACGCGTGCTCACCATGCGCGCGCAGATCGATACGAACACCAGCGTCAACACGAAGGCCACGGAGCAACGATTCACCTACGATCTGCGGGATCTCATGACGGCGTCGGCCTCGTTCGGCGCACCCCACGAGGGCGTGGACTCGCAGAAGGTTGTGGTCGAGAACAGCTACGACGATGAGCGCCGTCCGACGCGGGTGCGACGCAAGTCGGACCCGGACATCGAGAGCATCGGGTGGATCGTCACGGACTGGAGGTACGATGCGATCGGTCGACGCGTCGCCGAGATCGCCGGGGACGGGAAGGTGGACTCCACGTTCTTCAACGCGGCCGGCAGTCCCGACAGTGTCCGCACCCGGCGCGGGCACAAGATCCGGTTCGATTACGATGCGCTGGGGCGCATGCTCGAACGGAGCGAGGATCCGGTGACGTACGCCGAGCGCGCGGCGGGCATACCGCAGTACACCCCGGTCAACGCGGCCAATACGTCGTATCCGCGACTCCTCAAGAATGGTTCGAACGGGATGACGATCCCCGGTGAGATCGCGACCTTCACGTATGATACCGTCGGGAACCTGCTCACCGCCGACAACGCCGATGCCAAGATCCGTCGCACGTGGTGGCAGAACGGCCTGCTCAAGACGGAGACGCAGAAGATCCAGACGTACGCACGGGACGATACCACAAAGCATGTGTACACGATCTCGTACGAGTACGACCTCGATGGCCGACGCGTGAAAGTCAAGCATCCGACGCAACTGGCCCCCCGGATCGCGTCGGCGCAGGCCGACAGCGTCCTGTATGCGTACGACGCGCAAACGGGCGCGCTGAAGACCGTGACGGACCTGCTCGGGAACGTCTTCGCTTTCGAGTTCAACACGCGCAATGAACTGGCACGCATGGCCGCCCCGGGGTCGGGGTTGAGTGACGTGTTCACGTACGACAGCGATGGGCAACTCAGCCAGCACGCAACCTACGACAGCAGTGCCGCGACCACTGACAATCATCCGGGCACCCAACTGCGCAGCACGACGTTGCGCCGTGATGCGCGCGGAAAGCTGCTCTGGACGGCGAACACACTCGGCGTAAAGGACACCCTGCGGGCCCACTACACGGCGCTGGGCCAGCTCAAGGGTGACACCGCGACCGATCGTGGAAGCAACTATCAGGGGCTGGGCGTGCGGGCGGACACCAAGGAGTTCGTGACCTACGACGCCCTCGGCAACAACTCACAGGCGAGCTCGTCGTTCAGCGGCGTGGTCACCAACGCGAGCGAGCTTTCCGTCACCTACTCCTCCAACGACTTCCGGACCGACGGCACCGGTCGGATCTATCGCGAGTATCTCCCCGCGCGGACCGGGGAGTTCATCTTCGACGAATCGGGGAACCTGTACGCGACGTACACGATCTCAGGGACGGCCGGGGAGTGGGCGGACGAGCGGGTCTCGTACTACGACGCGGGCGGATCGCTGGTGGCGGCGGACCGGCGCACTACCCTGATCGGGAGCTATGGGACCCTTCTGCGGCCGCAGAACTTCACCTTCGAGGAGTTCCGGTACGACGCGCTCGGTCGACGCGTGCTCGTGCGATCGCGCCGCTGGTGTCAGCAGCAACTGACGACGGCGGAATGTGCGATGAGCACGATTCGCCGGACGGTGTGGGATGGGTCAAGCGAGCTCTGGGAGATCCAGATGCCCGGGCACGAAGGAACCGCTGCCACGACCCTCGAGAACGACACGACGGCGCTCGCGGATCAGGGCATGGGGTATGAGGACCTGTCGTCGCTCGACAAGAACCCCTACTACGGCCGGACGGGGTATACTTATGGACTGGCCCTCGACCAACCGTTGAGCCTGACACGCGTGAAGTACACGGATCGTCCCGCCGGCGGGTTCGTGCTGAAGGTCTGGGATCCGTTCACGATGATCCCGCACTGGAACCACCGCGGCTCGCCGGACAACGGGAGCTTTGCGGACGGGACCGGCAGCTTTGTCGACGGCACGCAGTGGATGTGCGTGGGGTCGGGCTCGACGCGGCGATGCGTGAACATCACGTGGCCGTACGGCTTGTTCAGCTACAATCGGCGGAGCATCCAGGCGCTCAGTTGGCACGGGACGCTGCTGGACCAGAAGCGCGATGAGACGGGCACGCTGTACCGCAGGAATCGTTATGTGGATCCGATGACGGGGCGGTTCACGCAGCAGGACCCGATCGGGCTGGCGGGGGGGATGAATCTCTACGGGTATGCGGGTGGGGATCCGGTCAACTTCTCCGATCCCTTCGGGCTGTGCCCGGAGAAAGAGCGAGACAAGAGCGGTCAGTGTCGAGGAGGCCTACAGGTTGCAGAATGGCAGGCCGTAACGCGAGCAGCTGGAGAGCTCGAACCGGCCGCGAAGAGCGAAGTACTCGGCTTGCTGGCGAACGGAAAGATTCGTTCTGAGACTTGGCTCTTCGATGATGTCGCGGGATTCGCGAACCCACTCACCGGCAACATCGTGCTGAATACGGCCACAGATGTTGGATCCGTTTTCGAGTGGAGCGCCGGTCGTCTTGCCTTTCTGCTGGCCCATGAGGTGGGGCACACAAAGCAGTACGATCAGGTCGGACCCGCGTATGCGTCCGTCATCGGAATCTTCGACTCTGCGGTTCACGGAGGTCGGACAGCGGGGCTTGACATGGGTGCCAACGCCTACGCCTGCAAGGTGGTGAAGAATGCTGCACAGCTCTCCCAGGCGTGTCGCTGATGACGCAGCGCGCATCGGGTAGGCGAGCGCGGGTGCTCCGGAAACTTGGCATTGCGGGCGTGGCGACTCTTCTCGCGAGCCTGGCCGTCTACCGCACGTATGAGTCCATGGACACTGTCGCCGACATCTTCCCTGATCCAGCGGACCGAACTCGGTTGTGCATGGAGTTGCTTCAACGGCGCGCAGATCAGCGACGGCAGAACGGCGCGCCGCATCCCAAGACGCTTGATGCGCTCGTGGAACAGTCGGCGTCGGAGTCGAAGCTCGAGTGTGTCGACGACGCTTGGGGGCGACGATTTGACTACCGGCCAGTCGATCGAGCATTCGAGCTGAGATCCGCGGGGCCGGACGGAGCGATGGAGACGGCAGACGACCTCGCCATCGAAATCCCGAGATGGTAGCACGCTGGCTGCGAAGTTCATACTCGTGAACTCGGTCACGAAGCCTGTGGGGGCAGAATGTCGCGGGATCGCACGCTTGGTGCGGAATGCGCCTGGAACGAGTGTGGGCAGCCTAACGCGACTTTCTGCGGCGGCGGCGGAGCCGCCGTCTGCAGCAAGAGTTGTTGGGCGCATCGTGAGTGGCGCCGACGCAGCCTCCCGCTGGTCAGTCGTCGCGGGCGGCGCTCCGACGGGCATCTCGACAGGTAGGTCGCCACGCCGTTCATTCCACGCAGCAGGACCCGATTTTGGGCTGGCGGGAGGGGATTCACGCGCGCGACCGTGTCGCTGCGGCTGAACGTCCTCCGAACCGGTATAGCCGGCTCCTCTCGAGGGCGACACCGCCCGCAGGCGGACTCGTGGCTCGCGGTCGCGATGCCATTGGATCGTCGCGCGCGGGCTCATCCAGCGGGACGGGAGATCCAGGACGAGTAGGACGGGCCGCTATGGCACCTGAGTCGAAATCGTCACCGACACACTGTCGGCGATCCCGGTCGGCGTCACGACGCGCACCCGCACCGATCCGTTCACCGACTTGGCCGTGAGCAGTCCGGCCGCGCTGATCGTCGCGAGTCGCGTGTCGTTGACGCTCCAGCCCAGCGGTGGCGTCACCGCGGCCTGCATCGCGTTCTGGACGAGCGCACTGAACTGCAGCGTTCCTCCGGGGACCACGAAGGCCGTGCGCGGGCTGATGCTCACGAAGACCGCGTCGTAGCCCGGACCGACGTACTGCAGCGGCAACGCCGGCGCAGCGGGGACGGTGCCCACGCGCAGCACGACCTGACCGTAGCCGTTGTAGAGCGTCGATTGCCCTGCCCGCAGGCCGACGTACACGTACAACGTCTCGACCTTCTGCTCGAGCGGCACGTCGATCGTGACGCGGAGTCCCTCCTCGCGGGCAGGAAACGGGATCACGGTCTGCATCGCCGTTGACTCGTTCCGCCGCGAGACGGTCACGTCCACCGAGTCGATGCTCGCGCCGAACACCGCGTCCGTAGTCGTCGGCCATGCCAGCGCGAGCGCGATCGGTGCCGACCGCTCGAACTCGGGCGCCTGCGCGGACTCGCCGCACGCGAGCACCGCGGCCGTTGCGGCGGCGATCGGGAGGAGCGTGCGCAGGGTCGGGAGTCGCATCAGAAGGCCGCGATCTCTTCGTACGCCTTCGTGAAGTCCGCGATCTGCGGCAGGATCTCGTCCTCGAGGCTCGGCGCGTAGCCGACCCACGTGTCCATGCTCGCCACGCGTTTCACCGGCGCGTCGAGCCAGGCGAAGCAGTCGTCGGCGACGCGCGCCGCGATCTCGGCGCCGTAACCCCACGAGATCGAATCCTCATACGCGACGATCACGCGGCCGGTCTTCTTGGCCGACGCGTAGACCGTCTCCTGATCCCAGGGCGAGAGCGTGCGCAAGTCGATGACTTCCACCGAGAGTCCCTTTTCCTCTTCGATCTGCTTCGCAGCAACCAATGCACGCTGGACCGTCGCGCCGTATGTGACCACCGTCACATCGGTGCCTTCCTTCACGATCCTCGCCTTGCCGAACGGGATCATGAAGTTCGGGCCCGGATACGCGCTCTTGTTGTATGTCTGCCGGTAGAGGTGCTTGTGCTCGAGGAAGATCACCGGGTCCTCGCAGCGGATCGCCGTGCGCAGCAGGCCGTTGGCGTCGAGCGCGTTGCTCGGGCAGACCACGCGCAGGCCCGGGCAGTGCGTGAAGAGCGAGGCACCGGTCTGTGAGTGATAGATCGCGCCGCGGATGTAGCCGCCGTACGTCGTGCGCACGACCATCGGTGCGGCGAAGGCGTTGTTGGAGCGCCAGCGCATGGTCGCGAGCTCGTCGCGCAGCTGCATGTAGGCGGTCCAGATATAATCGAAGAACTGGATCTCGACGACCGGCTTGAAGCCGCGCAGCGCCAGGCCGATCGCGCGGCCCATGATGTTCGCCTCGGCGAGCGGCGTGTTGAACACGCGCGTGCCGCCGAACTCCTTCTGCAGGCCCCACGTCACCTTGAAGACGCCGCCCTTGCCCTTGACCTTGCCGAGGTACTCCTCGCGCGAGACGTCGGCGACGTCCTCGCCGAACATCACGATCTTCCCGTCGCGCCGCATCTCGTCCTTCATGCAGGCGTTGAGCAGGTCGACCATCGTGGTCGGCTCGCCCGTGAAGTGCGGGTCGTCCTCGGTGTCGAACTCATCGCCCGTCGGGTCCACGTCGGGCGAGAAGAGCGCGTGCATGGCCGTCTCCGGCGCCGGCTGCGGCTGCGCGAGCGCGTCGTCGGTGGCCGCGAGCACTTCGGCGTCGATCGACTCCTGGATCGCCGCGAGATCGGCCTCGGTCGCGTAGCCCTCGCTCACGAGCCACTTCGGATACGTGGTGATCGGGTCGCGCGCCGCGTCGGCATCGCGCTCGTGGTCGGGGCGGTACATCACCTCGTCGTCGGAGAGCGAGTGCGAGTACGGGCGGATCACCTTCGCATGCACGAGCGCCGGTCCTTTCCGCTCACGCGCATAGGCAACGGCCTTCTGCAACACCTCGTACGACGCGAGCAGGTCGCAGCCGTCGACTTCCTGGATGTACAGACCGGGGAAGCCGGTCACGAGCTTCGAGATCGAGCCGCCGGCGGTGTTCACCTCGACCGGGACGGAGATGGCGTAGCCGTTGTCCTCGACGAGGTAGACCACAGGGAGCTTGAGGTTGGCCGCCGTGTTGAGCGACTCCCAGAACTCGCCCTGCGACGTGGTGCCGTCGCCGGTGGAGACGAACACCACCTCGTCCTTCTCGAATCCTTCGGTGATCCCGAGCAGCTTGGCGCGCATCGACGCCTCGGCCGAGCCGACGGCCTGCAGGAACTGCGTCCCGGTGGGCGACGAGGTCGAGACGATGTTGAGCTTCTTGTGGCCCCAGTGCGACGGCATCTGCCGGCCGCCCGAGTTGGGATCGATCGCCGCGCCGACGGCCGAGTAGAGCATCTCGGCGCCGGTCATGCCGAGCTGCAGGCAGAGGGCGCGGTCGCGGTAGTACATGTAGAACCAGTCGTACGACGGCTTGAAGACCATGCCGGCGGCGGTCAGTACGGCCTCGTGGCCGGCACCCGAGATCTGGAAGAAGATCTTGTTCTGCCGCTTGAGCTGGATCTCCTTGTCGTCGAGGCGGCGCGAGAGGAGCATCGTGCGATAGGCGGCGACGAGCTGGTCCTTGGAGAGACCGTGGGTCGCGCGGCGGGCCTTGGCGGATGTGGCCATGGTCGGGTTTGGGCTGGGTTCTGGGCGCCCGTGGCGTGGGCGAGCGGGACGCCTAAAGGTAGCACCGACGCTGGATGAAGGCCGAAGGATGAATGAGGGTCGCCCATGCGGGCGCCCCTGCCCGGGCGAATGCGTTCGCGCGTCGTCCCTCGCTCCGAGGCCATCTACACTTTCTCGGCCATCGGTCGTCACAGCACCGTCCAACTCGTCGGAGTCCGTATGTCGTCGACCCACTCGCTCTCGCTTGTCACGTTCTTGGCCGCGCTCCTGCTCGTGCCGTCGTCGGCAGTGGCTCAGAGTCAGAACGCTCCCGTGAGCGGCCCGGCAGGCTGGAAGCGGTCGCTCGACGCGCCGGGGTGGCACATCACCATGGGCCCGGGCGCCGCGCTCTTCGATTCGCGTGAGCGCGCCGAGGGACGCTTCGCGGTCCAGGGCGAGTTGATCCTCTTCCCCAACGCGTCGGCGAACGGGTACGGGCTCTTCGTTGGTGATCGCGATCTCGAGGGGCAGGCGAAGCAGTGGTTCGCCTTCGTCGTGCGCGCCGATGGCAGCGCGGCAGTGATGCACCGGGCCGGGACCGACACCCACGTGCTGATGCCGTGGACCAAACACTCGGCGGTCAAGCCAAAGCCCGAGGGTGCGACCGTCACGAATGTCGTGACCGTGCGCGCCGAGCCGGACTCAGTGCGATTTCTGGTGAACGGCGAGCGCATCGCGGCCTTCGCGCGCGGAGCGATCGACGTCGATGGCGCGTTCGGATTCCGGATCGGTCAGGGTGTGAACCTGCACATCACGAATCTCGATGTTACGCGGCGGCTGGCCCCGTTCCAGGCGCGGCGCTGAGGGCAGAAGGAGGAAGGCCGCACTTCGGATGCACGATGCGGCGGCCGAACGGCCGTCGCCCTTTCATCCTTCAGCCTTCATCACGCCCCGCATCACAAATATTCGACTTTC
>JAYTNC010000419.1:0-4387 GCA_043748515.1 Gemmatimonadota bacterium
CTCGCGCCGTTCGGGCACTTCGTCGATCCGGTGCTCGTCGAGATGGCGCGGCATCACTGGAACGTCCGATCGCGCTGGGCCGCCAACGAACTCGACTACCGCTCGCGCGACCCGGAGGTCACGCTGCGCGACTGTCTCGCGGTCTAGGCGATGCCGAGGTCGCGCACGAGCACCGCGAGCTGACCGCGCGTCCGCACCTTGAGCTTCTTGTAGATGTTCGCGAGGTGCGTTCCAGCGGTGCGGTCGGACATGCTGAGCGCCTCACCGATCTCCTTGTTGGATTTCCCGTCGGCCACGAGTCGCGCGACCTTCACTTCGGTCGGCGTGAGCTCGCCCCACCCGCTGCCTTCGGTCGGCTTCCTCCGCGGAAGCCGCATGCCGAGTTCGCGCATCTTCTCGCGCACGTCGTCGAGCGCCAGCTCGGCACCGAGGCGCGCGAAGACATCGTGGATCCGGTAGAGCTCGACCTCGGCCGCCCCGCGGTCGCCGAGGAAGATCAGCGCATCCACGAACTTGCGACGCAACCGCGCCGCATGCTCCGTGAACGGGATCGCATCGAGCGCGTCCGCCGCCTGCCGCAGCTGTTCGATCGCGCCGGCCTTGTCGCCCTGCAGCATGCGGGCGAGCGCGAAGGACGCGTCGGACCAGGCGCCGGCGAGCGGGTGCCCGAGGTGATCGGCGGCCTGGCGCAGCCGCGTGCCGTACGCATCCGAGCGTTCCCAGTCGCGGATCCACAACGACGCCTCGGCCGCCAGCGGAAGGAGCCGATGCACCGCGAGCACCGTGTAGCCGGTGCGATCGGCGATCGCCAGGCCGCGTTCGGCGATGTCGAGCGCCAGCCGGTAGTCGCGACGATACATATGGTAGTACGCAAGCCCCACGTGCGCCGGCACGACGAGATGCACGTTGATCGGCCCGCCATCCTCCGCGCGGTCCGCTCCCGAGAGCGTCCACGCTTCGTCGATCCGCACCTTTGCCTTCTCGAACTCGCCGCGGCCGCAGAGGACGAGCGCCGACCAGACCAGGAGTCGCGGCAGCAACAGCTTCTGGCCGAACGCGCGCGCCTCCTCGATCGAACGGTCCGCCAGCGCGAGCGCCGCGTCCCACTCACCGATCCCCGAGCGGTACTCGACCGTCACCTCGGCGGTCAGGATGCGCAGCACGGGCGAGCGGAGCTCCTCGGCCAGGCGTGACGCCTCGCTGATCCGACGCCCGGTGCCCGCGGAATCACCGGTGAGTCCCGCGTTGTAGGCGTGCGTCCACTCCGCCTGCCAGGCCGTGCGATGATCGCCGATCTGCGCTGCGATCTCGAGCGCGCGCGCGCCATGCTCCATCGCCGCCGCTGGCGGGCCGCGCCACACGGCGATCGCCTGCAGGGCCTGATGCACGCGCGCGAGCAAGCGGGGCTCGCCGAGTCGCTCGGCGATCTCGAGCGCCTTCCGGCCCGCGCGCTCGGCCTCTGCGCCGTCCCCCACTTCCATCATCACCGCGCTGCGCGCGAGTTGCAGGCTCGCCTCCGCGCCTTCGTCGTGCGCACGGCGCGCCGTGTCGAGTCCGCGCTCGTAGTGCTCGAGTGCGCGCGGGAAATCGCCGACGCGCAGCGCGGCCACTCCCAGCCGGCGCTCGAGCGTTGCCACCCGCGAGAGCTCTCCCCGCGACTCGGCCAGCGCGATCGCCCGCCGCCACAGCGCCGACGCCCCGGTGTAGTCGCCAAGCCGGTGTCGCGCGCGACCCAGCAGGTCCAGGACCGGTTCGAGGCCCGTGGTCGTGCCGGCGCGATCGAGCAGGGTGAGCGCGGAGTTCAGTGAATCGACCGCTTCACGGTGCGCACCGCGCTCGATCGCGATCTCGCCCGCCGCGGTGAGGTATCGTACCGCGCGCTCCGCCTGCGCCGGCGACTCCGCACGACGCAAGTGCACCGCGATCTCCTCCGCGTTCGCCAGCGCGCGCGCGCCGTACATCGTCTCGAGTCCGTCGGCGATCTCGGCATGCAGCGCGCGGACACGCGCGCGGCTGAGCTCGGCGTACAGCATCTCCTGCAGCATCGGGTGCGTGAACAGGTACGCCGGTCCCTCGGGCGCCTCCACCTCCTCGAAGATCCGCTCGCGTCGCAGCTCGTCCACCACAGCGAGCAGGGCCTCGCCGTCGAGGCCCGCGAGCCGTTCGAGCAGCGCATGCGGCACCTGCGCGCCCACGACCGCCGCGACCACGACGACCTTCTGCGCCGCTTCGCTCAGCCGGTCGTAGCGCACCTGCAGTGCATCGCGGATGTTGCCGGGGAGCGCGAGCTGCTCCGTCACCCAGCCGGTCCAGCGATCGCCCTCGCGACGAAGCCGTCCCGAGTCGAGGAGCATCTTGAGTACCTCCTCGATGAAGAACGGATTCCCGCGCGTCCGCTCATGCACGCGGTCGGCGAAGTCGCCGATCGCCTCGGCCGTCTCGCCGAACGCGGTCAGCACGAACTGCATCGTCTCCGCACGCGTGAGCGGCGGCAGCGTGTGCCGCGCCAGCACGCCGAGCGAGAGCAACGACTGCTCGGCATTGCGAAGCGACCGGTGCGACTCGCGTTGGGCGTCGTTGTATGTCGCGAGCAGCACCAACGGCTGCGCCGATGCGCCGCGCGCCAGGAAGTGGAAGAGATCGAGCGACGACGGATCGGCCCAGTGCAGGTTCTCGAGCACCACGAGCATCGGGGTCTTCGCGGCCAGGCGGGTCAGCAGCTGGCTGAACGCGTCGAAGATCCTCGGCTTGAGCTCGGCCGCCTCGCCCGCACGCGGCGCCGGCGTGCCCTCGGTGCGCAGCGTGGGGAAGAGCAGCGCGAGCTCGGCCGCCGCCCCGCGTGACATCGTCTGCAGCGTCGCCGGGGGCATCGCGCGCAGCAACGGCACGAAGCCGTCGCCGAAGATCGCGTACGGGATGCCGGTCTCCACCGGGAAGGCCCGGCCGAGCACCGTCGTGAACTCCCGCTCGGCGGCCCGCTCGCGCAACGCCTCGCTCAGGCGCGTCTTTCCCACGCCGCCTTCGCCCGCGACGATGTGTACGCTCCCCTTCCCCTTCCGTGCTCCGTCGAGCGCCGACGTGAGCAGCGCCAACTCCCGCTGCCTGCCGATCAGCGGGATCCGTTCGTGCATCACCATCGTCAGTTACCCCACCGCAGGAGTATCACCAACGCGTGCCGAGCGCGTCGCGGAAGGCCGCGGCGTTCTCGTATCGATCGGGCGGTTCCTTGGCCATCGCTTTCTCGAGCACCTGCGCCACGCCCATCGGGACCTCGTCGCGCACCGAGCTCGCGAGCGGCGCCGTCTCGGTGAAGTGCGCGACCATCAGGCGCGCCCCCTTGTACTCGGAGAACGGTGCCTTCCCCGTGAGCATCTCGTAGCCGACCATCGCGAGCGAGTAGACGTCGGCACGCGTGTCCGCCGGATCGTCACCGATGAACTGCTCCGGCGCCATGTCCGCCGGCGTGCCCACCGCGTACCCATGCTGCGTCAGTCGCCCCGCGCTCATCGCGATGCTGCGGCGCATCTCGCCCAGGCCGACTCCGCTCGACCGCCGCAGCCCTTCGAGACGCGCGTGCGCAACGCCGAAGTCGGCGAGCATCGCATGGCCGGACTGGAAGAGCACGTTCTCCGGCTTGAGATCGCGGTGCACGACTTCCTCCGCGTGCGCGTGCGCCAACGCGTCGGAGATCTCATAGAGCGTGCGCAGTGCCTCGGCCACCGGCAGCGGACCCTGTTTCACACGCACCGCGAGCGAGTCGCCGCGGATGAACGGCATCACGTACCAGAGCAGGTCGTCCGCATGACCGGTCCCGAGCAGCGGCACGATGTGCGGATGCTGCAGCCGGCCGAGTACGCGGATCTCCCGCTTGAAGCGCTCCGCCTCGATCGCCCCGCCCATCTCCGGCGGCAGGAGCTTCACCACGACCTTCCGCGGCAGGTTGGTGTCGGACGCGAGGAAAAGCCGGCTCTGCCCACCCGAGGCGAACTCGCGCTCGATCTGGTAAGCATCGCCGACGGCCGCTTGCAGACGGGTGATCAGGTCCTGATTCATGTCTCTCGAAAAGCTACCGCTATTTCTTGCGGGCCGCTGGGCGGGGGGAGGACTTCGCGGGCGCCTGCGCCGAGGGCGCCGGCTCCCCGCGCAACCAGGCGTCAATCTCCGCCGCGTGCCCCTCGTGGTGCACGTCGCGCCACTCCTGCTCGACCCGTCCGTCCGCCCCGATCACGAAGGTCGACCGGACCACCCCCATGTAGTACCGCCCCCAGAAGAGCTTCCGGTGCCAGACCCCGAACGCCTGACACACGACCGCGTCCTTGTCGGCGAGCAGTGGGTACGGCAGGCGCTGGACGCCCTTGAACTTCGCGTGCCGGCGCCACGTGTCGGG
>JAYTNC010000420.1:0-1679 GCA_043748515.1 Gemmatimonadota bacterium
GCGAGCGCGAACCGCGAGAGCGCGCCGTCGGACACGCGCGCGCCCCGCGAGGTCGCCCAGAGCGCCCAACCGGTCGCGAGCAGCGCGACGGCCGCGAGACCGATCCGCCACGGATCGCGACGCGAAGCGCTCGCCGTCGCCGCCGCGCCCTGCATCCCGTATCGGAACCCCGGATCGCCAAGCGCGCGCGCGAACTCATGCGCACTCTCGAATCGATCCGCAGGGAGCTTCTCGAGCGCGCGCGCGAGCGTGGCGGCGACGTTCGGCGGCACCGACTTGCGGAGCGCGGTCACGTCCTGCGCCTGCTCGGTGATGATCTTCATGATGATCTGCTGCGCACTCCCGCCGAGGTGCGGCGGCTGGCCGGCGAGCATCTCGTAGAGCACGCTCGCGAGCGAGTACACATCCGAGCGCGCGCTGATCTCCTTCTCGGCCGTCGCCTGCTCGGGGCTCATGTAGTGCGGCGTGCCGAGGCTCAGGCCGGTCTCGGTCATGCGTCCACCAGCGGCCGCTGAGACAGCCAGCGCGATCCCGAAGTCCGCCACCATCGGGCGGCCGTTCGCGAGCAGGATGTTCTCGGGCTTGATGTCGCGATGGATCACGCCGTGCGTGTGCGCGTGATGCAGCGCGTCGGCGACGTCGCTCGCGAGGCGCACCGCCTCGTCCACGCCGAGCTGGGTCTCGCGATCGAGCTTCGCGCGCAGCGTCTCGCCGTCGACGAACGGCATCACGTAATACAGGAAGCCGTCGGCCTCGCCCGAATCGAACAGCGGCAGGATGTGCGGATGCTGAAGCGCCGCCGTGGTCCTGATCTCCACTACGAACCGCTCGGCGCCGAGCACCGCCGCGAGCTCGGGCTTGAGGACCTTCACGGCGACCATTCGCTTGTGCTTCAGGTCCTCGGCGAGGTACACCGTGGCCATGCCGCCCTGCCCGAGTTCGCGCTCGATTCGGTAGCGATCGGCGAGGGCGGCGCGGAGGCGTTCGGGTGTCTGGCTCATCGTGCGGGAAGTTACGACCGGGCGCGGCACGGTGCGAGCCGGCGCGCCGCGAGCGGACGCGCTGCGAGCCTACTCGCCGATTTCCTCGAAGAACGGCTCGAGCGGCAGCCGGAACGGCTCCACGTCCTCGCGCGGTCGCCAGGTCAGCTCGTCGAGGATGATCTCCGGCCGCTCGTCCCCGGGGCGCCAGCGCTCGACGAGCAGCGCGTCGGCGTCGACGATCCAATACTCCGGCACGCGCTCGCTCTGGTAGATCACGCGCTTGCGGTGGCGGTCGGCATGCGCGGTGGACGGAGAGAGGACCTCGACCGCGAGCAGGAGCGACTTCACCTCGGCCCACGCCCGCGGCTTGCCCCCAGCCTGCGGGGGCACCACGAAGAGGTCGGGCTGCACCAGCCTTCGCGGGGAGAATACGATGTCGGCGGGGGACGTCAGCGCCCAGCCAAGTCCGTGTGCTCGCACGTACGCGCGAAGAAGAGGATTGAGCGCGCCGACCACTTCCTGATGCCTGAGGGAGGGCGCCGGCGTCACGAAGAGCTCCCCATCGAGCACTTCGTGCCGAGCGCCGTCGTCCGGCAGCGCGAGCGCGCGTTCGACGGTCCACTCCCTGTCCTGCAGACGTGCTGGCATGGCCATACGGTACGCTCGGCTCGGCGGGGATCGCAATGGGACATGCGC
>JAYTNC010000421.1:0-4285 GCA_043748515.1 Gemmatimonadota bacterium
GCCGAAGGCGCGCTGAAGGGCGTACTCGCGTACACGGAGGAGGAACTCGTCTCGGTCGACTACATCGGCAACCCGCACTCGACGATCCTCGACTCGAAGAACACGAACGTGATCGACGGCACGATGGTGAAGGTCTCCGGCTGGTACGACAACGAATGGGGCTACTCGTCGCGCTGCGTGGACCTGATCGAACTGATCGGCAAGGGTCTCTAGGACCGGTGGCCAGATGAACACCCGGACCATCAAGGACCTCTCGCCCGCCGAGGTGAAGGGGAAGCGCGCGCTCGTGCGCGTCGATTTCAACGTGCCGCTCGACGAGGCGGGGAAGGTCGGTGACGACACGCGCATCCGCGCGGCGGTGCCGACCATCCAGGCGCTGCTCAAGGCCGGCGCGCGCGTGGTGCTCTTCTCGCACCTCGGCCGTCCCAAGGGGAAGCCCGACGCCAAGTACACGCTCGCTCCGATCGCGCCGGCGCTCGCGACGCTGCTCGGTGGCACGGTGCCCGTGACGTTCGTCCCGCACGTCGTCGGCGCAGCGGCCGAGGCGGCCACCAAGTCGCTGAAGGAGGGCGAGGTCTGCCTGCTCGAGAACACGCGCTTCGAGGCCGGCGAGGAGAAGAACGACGATGCGCTCGCGCAGGGTTTCGCGAAGCTCGGGGATCTCTACGTGAACGACGCATTCGGCGCGGCACACCGTGCGCACGCGTCCACGGCGGGCGTGACCGCGCACCTGCGCCCTGCAGTGGCCGGACTCCTCATGGAGAAGGAACTCGACTATCTCGGCGCCGCGCTCGACAAGCCGAAGCGGCCCTTCCTCGCGATCCTCGGCGGCTCGAAGATCTCGGGCAAGATCGACGTGATCGAGGCGCTGCTGCCGAAGGTCGACGGCATCCTCATCGGCGGCGCCATGGCGTGCACGTTCTACGAGGCGATGGGCTTCGAGACCGGCGAGTCGCTCGTCGAGGATGATCGCGTCGAGATGGCGGAGGACCTGATCGAGCGCGCCGGCTTTCGCCTCACGCTGCCGCACGACGCGATGGTCGCGCCGTCGATCGCCGAGGCGGGCCAGGCGCACGCGGTCAAACGTGACGAGATCCCCGAGGACGAGGCGATGCTCGACATCGGCCCCGAGAGCGCGGTGTCGTATGCGCGCGCGATCGCGGCCGCGAAGACGATCATCTGGAACGGCCCGATGGGCGTGTTCGAGACGAAGCCGTTCGACGCCGGCACCATGGCGGTCGCGCGAGCGATGGCCGAGGCGACGGCGAAGGGTGCGACGACGATCATCGGCGGTGGGGACTCGGCCGCCGCGGTGGAAGAGGCGGGACTCGCCGACAAGATGAGCCACGTCTCGACGGGCGGCGGCGCGTCGCTCGAGTTCCTCGAAGGGAAGATCCTCCCGGGCGTCGCCGCGCTCGATCAACGCTGAACCGGACCCGATGCCCAATCTGATCTTCGCGGCCAACTGGAAGATGAACCAGGCGCCGGCAGACGCCGCCGCTTTCCTGCGCACCTTCACCGACCAGTACTCGCGGCAGAGCGACCGACGCGTGCTCTTCTTCCCGCCGGCGGTCTCGCTGCACGCCGTGTTGCAGGCGGTCCGCGAGCGCAACGACCTCGAGGCGGGTGTGCAGAACATCCACTGGGAGGACAAGGGCGCGTTCACCGGAGAGACCTCCGGACCGCTCGCCCGCGGGGCCGGCGCGCGTCACGTGCTCATCGGACACTCCGAGCGGCGGCACGTGTTCGGCGAGACCGACGAGGAGACGGGCAAGAAGGTCGCCGCGGCGTTCCGTGCTGGGCTCACGCCGACGGTCTGCGTGGGCGAGACGCTCGCGCAGCGCGAGGCCGGCGAGACGCTCGCCGTGGTGAAGCGGCAGCTCCGCGCGGCGCTCTCCGGCGTCGATGCAGCCGTCCTCGTCACCGCGATCATCGCCTACGAGCCGGTCTGGGCGATCGGCACCGGGAAAACGGCCACCCCGGCCGACGCGAGCGAGGTGCACGTGGCCATCAGGGCCGAGCTCAAGGCGATCGCGGGAGAGCGCGGCGCGGTGATCCCCATCCTGTATGGCGGCAGCGTGAACCGGACGAACGTCGAGTCCTTGCTGGCCGCCGAAGAGGTGGACGGCGTGCTGGTCGGGGGCGCGAGTCTCGATGCCGAGCAGTGGCTCGCGATCGTGCGTTCGTCCTGAGGGTTGCCCGAGGTCGGTAACCCCGGTATTCTTCGAGGCTTACCCAGTCCGTCGCACCCGTAGAAAGAGCCCCCATGTACACGTTCCTTCTCGTTCTCCTCGTCATCGACGCGCTCATCCTCGCCGCCGCCGTGCTCATGCAGGCGGGCAAGGGCGGCGGTGTCGCCGCCAACTTCGGCGGAGCGTCGTCCGCGACCCCGTCGGTCATCGGCTCGCGTCAGGCCGGCGACCTGCTCACCCGCGTGAGCTGGACGTCGGGCGGCGTGTTCATCTTCCTCGCGTTCGTGCTGCAGCTGATGTCGAGCCGCGCCGCCGCGCCCCGTTCGATCCTCGACGACATCGCCGCGCCGGCGCCTGCGCAGTCGCAGACGGACCTGCCGCCGAGCGCGATCCCGCTGCAACAGGCTCCCACCACGCCGCCCCAGCCGTGACCTCGAACGTGCTCCAGGTAGTGCCGGGGTTCCTCCTCCTAGAGGACGGGACCCTTTTTCTTGGCCGGCTCCACGCCCCGCTCGAGATGCCGGCGGTGGCCGAGGTCGTCTTCACGACCTCGATGAGCGGGTACCAGGAGACCTTCACTGACCCCTCGTACCGCGGCCAGATCGTCGTGATGACCTCGACGATGATCGGCAACTACGGCGTGAACGCGGAGGACGCCGAGTCGGCGCGTCCGCAGATCGCCGGCGTGATCGTTCGGGAACTCGTCGAGTCGTACTCGAACTGGCGCGCGGAGCAGGGGCTCGGCTCGTGGCTCGCCGGCGCGCAAGTTCCGGTGCTCTCTGAGGTTGATACGCGGCGCCTCACGCGACACCTCAGGACCGTCGGCGTGATGCGCGGCCTGATCGGCGCGGGACACGAGCCGACGGCCGAGCATCGTCGCGTGCTCGACGCCTGCCCTTCGATGGCGGGGCTCGATCTCGCCTCGCGCGTGACGACGAAGGATCGCTACGTCTGGGGCGATCCCAAGTCGAAGCGGCACATCGTCGCGTTCGACTACGGCATCAAGCGAAACATCCTGCGGATGTTCGAGGAGCGCGGTTGCCGGATCACAGTCGTCCCCTCGACCACCTCCGCCGCTGAAGTGCTTGCGGCGAAGCCGGATGGCGTATTCCTGTCGAACGGACCCGGTGACCCGGAAGCGGTCTTGTATGCTCCCGAGACCATCCGCACGATCGCGAACTCGGGGGTGCCGGTGTTCGGTATCTGCCTCGGGCATCAACTGCTCGGCATCGCCTTCGGCGGCCACACGAAGAAGCTCCCCTACGGGCATCGCGGCGGGAACCATCCGGTGAAGGATCTCGAGTCGGGGGATGTGCTGATCACGAGCCAGAACCACGGCTTCGCCGTCGAGGGGGGCAAACAGGGGATTCCCGGCGCGCCGGACCTCATGGTGACGCACCTGAACCTGAACGACGGCACGGTCGAGGGACTCCGGCACAGGTCCCTCCCGGTCTTCGGCGTGCAGTACCATCCCGAGGCGGCCCCGGGTCCGCACGACGCCGTCCCCCATTTCGACGAGTTCATGCTGGCGATCGACGGTGGCGCAACCGCTTGACACACAACGGCTAAGTTCCTAGACTAGGGGCACTTAGGGCCCTTCCAGGCGCCAACCCATCCCCGGTATGTCCATGACCAAAGCCGACCTCGTGGAGCGCGTCACGGAGTCCATCTCCCAGACGGCCGGCCCCATGATCTCCAAGAAGGACTGCGCTCGCGTGGTCGATTCCTTCCTGGATGCGATCAAGGACGCGCTCAAGGAACAGAAGAACATCGAGGTGCGCGGCTTCGGAACGTTCAAGATCCGGAACCGGAAGACGCGCATGGCGCGTAATCCGCGGACGGGTGAACCGGTCGAAGTCTCCGCGCGACCGGTGCCGGTGTTCAAGCCGTCGAAGGAGTTGCGAGCGTTGGTTGCCGATCTGGAATACGATCCCGCTTTGGATACGGAGTGAGGGGGGGAGAGGGGTGCGGGTTGCGGGGGCTGGTGAGCGATGCGGGACGAAGAGGGTCTGCGGGACGAGGGGGGCGGCGCTTTACTGCGCGGCCCCTTTTCTATCCCTGGCGCCGCGCGCGGGGGGGGGGGGGGGGGGGGG